>DAIEST010000186.1 GCA_027346125.1 Leptospirillum sp.
TACGCCGCCTGAAGGCATTCGAGAATACTACAAAGAAACACCCCACAAAATCAATCATGGGGCTCACCCCGAAAACCGGAAAATGAGGTTCATGACAGGGAAATCCTCGATGGCGGAAAACTTCCCCCGTTCCGGAACTCAGACCATGGGAACCCCCTGTCGGATTGCCTCCATCTTCTCCCCCCCCATTCCCCGGAACACGTCCCTACGAACGCGTTTTCCGTCATCCTCTACCTTCACCCGAGATCAGGCGACCGGAACACAGTATCCGGTCACATTTCCCCTTTGACTTCCGGCACATGCTGCGCCGCCCATGAGCGCACTTCTTCCACAAAAGCCTCGACCGACGGAGAGAGACCCTCAAAAGAGAGCATCGCCAGAACGATCTCCCGTACCCTCCTGGGCTCGATGGGAACGACACGGATCCCGGTCCGGTCCGAAGGCACCGCGAGTTCAGCGATCACTGCAGACCCGGCCCCGGCCCGGACCAATGCCCCCAGGGTTTCAAGATTCCTTGCCTCGATCATCTTCGGTCCGGGAAAAACGCCCGCTTCGGAAAAACCCGAGGCAACCAGGGTTCCGCATGTTCCGAACGAACGGATCAGCGGCCACTCCGACAGATCCTTGAACGTGACCACCGACTTCTCTCCAAGGGGGTGCCCTTCGGGAAGGACTGCCATCAGACGGTCCCGGAGCAGGGGAAATGTCTTCATCTCGTCCGCGGGAGCCGTCAACACTCCCAGATCGATCGTCCCGGCGCGGATCCAGTCCAGGATTTCCTGATCGCTTCCCTCAAAAACCGATACTTCAATTCCGGGGTATTTCTGACGGAAACGCACGACGACTTCCGGAAGGATCCGCGCAACACTCTGAAGGGATCCGATCCGGACCTTTCCGATTCGAAGACCTCCCAATGCGGAAACTTCCTCCCGGATCAGATCCAGCCGTGACAAGATCTCCCGCGCATGCATCAGAACGCGTTTTCCAGCTTCGGTCGGAACGCCTCCCTTTCGGTCCCGACCGATCAGCGTTACCCCCAGTTCGGACTCGAGCCCTGCAAGGGAATGGCTCACGGCAGACTGGGTGATCCCGAGCCTTTCCGCCACTTCCGTGAAATTTCCGTTTTCTTCGAGTGCCGCAAGGATTTTAAGCTGAGAGATCGTCATATGAAATAATCCTCATCTTCTATATTACAAAGATTAATTTTACTCATTTAAGAAATGATGGGATTATATCATCAAGACGGAGCGGACACGAAACAATTCGCAAAGTGCGATATATGGACGAAAGGGAGAAAATGCATCTGAAAGAGATACTTGCAGGAACTTTTCTGTGCCTTGTGGCAGTGACCTCCTGGGGCGGCATGTTCCATCTGATGGAGCACGCCCTGACCTTTGTGGATCCTTTCTATATCACCTCGATCCGGTATCTGGTCGCCTCGCTTCTCTTCCTGGGAATCCTGGTCGGACTGGAAGGAACCGCATCCCTGAAACTTGAAGGCCGGGGGTTTTCTCTCTGGCTTCTCGGAACAGCCGGATTCGCCGGATTCGGATTTCTTGTTTTCCTCGGCCAGCAAAAAATCTCGGGACATTCGGGAGCGGTGACGGCCTCGGTCATCATGGCCACCATGCCTCTCATGACAGCCCTTTTGCTCTGGGCGACTTCGGGCAGAAGACCGTCACCCTACACGGTCATCTCTCTTTTCGTCGCATTGGGAGGCGTTCTGATCGTGATTACCCAGGGACACATCACCCATCTGAAATCGATGGAAAAAAGCATCCTGGCCGACGTGACGATTATTCTGGGAGCTTTGTGCTGGGTTCTCTACACATGGGGAGGAAACCGGTTCCCCCACTGGTCGGCACTCCGCTACACCGCGCTGTCCTGCGCACTGGGCACAGCAAGCATCCTGGCCATCACCCTCGTTGCCACGGGAATCGGCTATCTTGACGTGCCCACCCCGGACCACCTCTTCAGGATCGCCTGGGAAATGATTTACATGATCTTGATCGCCGGAATCGCCGGCGTGTTCGCCTGGAACAGAGGAAACCGGATCCTGGGCCCCCTGAACGGGGTCCTGTTCATCAACCTGATACCCGTCACCACACTGTTCCTGGCGGTTGCCTCCGGGGAGCAGGTCGTTCCAGGCGAGTTCCTGGGCGCACTTCTTGTCATCGGAGCCCTGTTCCTGAACAACCTCTTCCAGCGGAAAGGACTCCGGTGACGGCCCCATCGTCCCGACGCGAACGCCGGAAGGGCCGTCCGGGAACCCCCGATCAGTTCCCGGACGAAGAATCCAGCGTGGTCTGAACCCTGGACCGCTCCCGGATCGTCCGGGACTCCAGCACGGGTGAGACAAAGACTTTCCCGTCTCCGGGATTTCCCGTCCTGGCCACGATCCGGATGGCGTTGACCGTCCGCTCGACCTCTCCGTCCTCTACCACAATCATGAACCAGACCTTGGCAATTTCCGGGTAATGAACGGTCCCGACATGGATCCCCTTCTGACGTCCATGTCCCATCAGGTCCATCCGGGTAAAAGCCCGGATCCCCGTTTTCTCGAGAGACACGACAACATCATGGGCCTTGTCGGGTCGCACGATAGCCTGCACCATCTTCACGGCAACCCCCCTCGAATCAGGATACGCTTCTCACCAATACCGGATGTTGATACGCACTGTACAAATTTCCTGCATTCCCGTCCCGGTGGAGTCCGGGAGATCCTCCCCCACACCCGGAAGGAATGAAGGACCCGCTGGACATCAGCGGCCATCAAGTTCAAGGAAGCACTCCGTTTTCCTCGTCGACAACCTGACATTCCATGAGGATTTTCTCCCAGGTTCTCGGCCGCCTGGACTGAATCCTCCCGGCAAGCTCCTTTCCGATCCGCTGGGCCCCTACCCGTTCCACGACACGATAGAAGGATTCGGAGCCTTCCCGGTGCGACGCCACACATTCCAGGACATCCTGAACGACCGGAACGACCACTTCCTCCGTCAGTCCCTTGAGGATGACTTCTCCGAGGTGCACCCCGCCTTCCATGCTTCCCCCCAGGAAGAGCGAATAGGAATACCGGCGGTCTCCATTCAGCATCGTCATCCCTCCGGAAAGCCCGATGTCGGCGATCTGGTGTTTCGCGCAACTGTTGGGGCACCCCGAAACAGAGATCTGGATCCCCTCAAAAAAGCGGGATGCCGCATCCGAGACAAAGGCCACCTCCTGGAGAAGGGAATGGGCGACGCCCTGGGCGTCAGTCACCGCCAGGACACAGAACTCCGTGCCCGGGCAGGCCACGACATTCTGGCTGGCCGATTCGAGGATCGGGGAAAGCTTCAGTCGCTTCACCCCCCGCAGAAGTTTTGACGACTGCCGCACGGGAACGTCCTGAATCTCGATATTCTGTTCCTTGGTCAGTTGAAGCGACTGTTTCCCGTAGCGCCCGGCCAGATCCGCCAGACCGGAAAGCTGGGCCGCACGGATCTCCCCGAGTGGCAGATGAATCGGAACCCGAACCTCTCCGGACCGTCTCTGTGGGTAGCACCCCGCTTCCAGGTCCTGTCTGAACCAGACATGGTCCCTGGCATCCGGGGGGGACCGATGGAGGTCCATCCTCCGCTCGACGTCGTCCCAGGGGATTTCATTGTTTTCCGGCAGGAACCGTTTTCCGTGGAACACCTGCTCGAACAGGCGGGAAAACTTCTCCTCCCCCCAGAGGTCCAGAAGCCATTTCAGGCGGGACTTGGCCTTGGTCCGAATCCCGAACTTCGAGTAGATCTCGAAGACGGCTTCACAGGCGGGAAGAACGTCCCGAACGGAAACGAATTCCTTCAGCTTGAACCCGAGCGCCGGATGGGCGCCCAGACTGCCACCGGCCCACATCTCGAATCCGGCGGAAAACGTCCGTCCATCGGCTCCGGGAACCCGGATCGCCCGGAATCCCAGGTCGTTGATGGCCACATCGGGATCGCAGGCAGGGCAGGCAGAGAACAGGATGTTCAGGCGATTCGGGAGAGCCGGGTTGATGTAGTCGGACCTCCGCACAAAAAAATCGCTGATGGCCATGGCAAGGGGTTCCACATCCATCACGGCATCCGGACCGGTGCCGCCATGGGGGCAGGCCATGACGTTCCTCATGGTATGTCCGCAACTGGAGCGTGTGGAAAGTCCCACCGCAGAGAGAGTCTCCCATATCGTCCGGACGTTCTTGAGCTGGACCCAGTGAAACTCGAAGTTCTGTCGGGTGGAAACGTGAACCCAACCGCCAGCATACCGCTCGGAGAGATCGGCAACGGCTTTTGCCTGGTCAGACGACAGTCTTCCCGCCGGAACCCGGATCCGGAGCATGAAGAAGCCCGGATGCTTCTGACTGCAGATCCCATAGGTTTTAAGCCGGTAGAAATCGTCTTCGGACAACGCCCGGATATCCTTTTCGAAAATTTCGTCGAAATCGAGTCCCAGCCCCTCTTTCTTGATCCGGTCGATTTCAAGCCCCTTGGGGTAGGCCGGAGGATATTCGGACAGCAGGGTTCTCATCAGCACGGGTTCCGGCTGTTCCATCGGCGCCGGAGAAGGAGAAACGACCGGACCGGCAGGAACGGACGCATGCATGGCAACAAGATCGGAGACCTCCTGGGAACATCCTCCGCATCCGGTGCTGGCCTTCGTGTGGACGGAAACCTCTTCCCGGGAGGTGAGACCTTTCGTCCTGACCGCCTGGACAATGGTTTCCCGCGTCACCCCATGGCAAAGACAGACCAGTTCATGCCCTTCCGCCTCCCCCGGAACCGGGTCTCCCGCCTTTCCCAGAAGGGAAGCCCGAAAAGAATCGGCGGACACTCCGGCTTCGATCAGATGGATCGCCCTGGCCCCCTCCGGGGCATCTCCCACCAGAATGGCCCCCAGAAGACGGTCCTCCTGGAAAATGAATTTCTTGTAGATTCCCCGATGCCCGTCCATCATGACGATCTCTTCCGAGCCGGAATCACCTTCCAGTTTCCCCGACGAGACCACCGCAATCCCGGAGACTTTCAGACGGGTCGAACACTGGGTCCCTTCATAGCGGATCCCGGGCTCCTCTCCTCCCCGGAGCAGATGATGGGCAATCACCCGGGCCTGCTCTTTCAGCGGAGCGATCAGTCCGTAGCACGTTCCCCTGTGCTCCGCGACATCCCCGATGGCAAAGATTCCGGGGATGCCGGTCCGGAGGGCATCGTCCACCAGAACGCCCCGATTGCAGGGGATCCCGGCAACCCGGGCAAGGGTCAGGTCCGGGAGAACTCCCGCACAGACCAGGACAAGATCGGCCGCCAGAGTCTCCCCGTCGCGAAGCCGGACCGACTCGACAGCCTCGCCCCCGGAAATCTCTTCCAGGACGGCATTCAACCGGATCCCGATCCCCAGCTTTTCGATCTCGTTCTTCAAAAACGACCCGCCCATCGCGTCAAGCTGCTGATCCATCACGCGATCCTTCAGGTGAAGGACCGTCACGTCCATTCCCAGGTCCAAAAGCCCCTTGGCCGCTTCGAGCCC
>DAIEST010000187.1 GCA_027346125.1 Leptospirillum sp.
TGGGGAAGAGTCACGTTGAAGCCGGCGACCCCCAAAAGGTCCATGGCTCTCAGCCCTTCCTGCAACAGGTCCGGGGAGAGCCCAAACGGAACATAGGCCGCGTCCAGACCGGTCGCATCAAAGGCCGCCTGCTGAAAAACAGGGGACAGGGAATGCGCCACGGGATACCCGATAATGCCATAAAGGCGCCTCACATCACCCCTTTCGTCTCGATCTGTCTACAAACGATTGACAGATCAGGCGATCTCCTTCAGGACATACCGGAAAACCACCCAGAGAACAATCCCGACCAGAAGAGAAACGCCTGCGATCAGGGCCGCCTTCGGACCAGCCACGATCATATAGAAGAACACAAACAGCAGGAAGAGACCCAGGATGAAATACACGATCACCCGAACCCAATCCGAAAGAGTCATCCGCCCTTCTTCATCGGAATCGGTCTGATCTGGACCGGACCCGAGGCCGGGACTGCCCGGGCCACTCACTGGATCACTCATGTCACCACCTTGCTAGTCGTTCAGAAAGAACTGCACTCGACACCTACACAGGTAGTATAATAGAGGCAGTTCACTCTCTCAATGGAGTTTTTGTGCAAAAAAACGAGATTCCTCCAAATGACGACCCTGGCATCCCTTCGCTCGATGGCCTCTCTGAACGAATCAGGGGCTTTCCGGAGGAACCGGGCGTCTATCTGATGAAAAGCGCTGAGGGAGAAATCCTGTACGTCGGGAAATCGCGAAGCCTGAAAGACCGGGTCCGCTCGTACTTCCAGGAATCCCGACCCCGTTCGGGACGAATTGCCATGCTGGTCTCCCGTGTCCATGACGTCGAAATCATCCGCACGAGAAGTGAACTGGACGCGCTGATTCTCGAAAACACGCTGATCAAGAGACATCGCCCCCGTTACAATGTCCTGCTGAGAGACGACAAGACCTACCCTTATCTGAGACTCAGCTGGAACGACAAGTTTCCCCGTCTTTCGATCACTCGAAAGGTCAGGAATGACGGAAGTCTGTACTTTGGGCCCTACGCCAATCCGTCCGCACTGAGAGACACGCTCAGGATCATCCACAAGGTATTTCCACTTGCCACTTGCCGGATCCCTCTGGACACACCGACACTTGAGCGCCCCTGTGTCGAATACCAGATTCATCGGTGTCTGGGACCCTGCAGCGAAGGTCTCACAACCCCCGAAGAATATCGGCAGGTCTCTACCGGAGTCCGCCTGTTTCTCCAGGGAAAGAACGATGATCTTCTGACGCTTCTCCACAGCGAAATGCTCCGTTTGGCCAAGGCACTGGAATTCGAGAAGGCGGCTCTTGCACGAGACCGCTATCAGAGCGTTCTCAAGATCATGGAACGGCAGGCCGTTTCGTTTCCCTTCTCCCATCCGCTGGACGCCCTCTTCATCATCAGGCAAGGCACCATTGCCATGGCGGAAGTCCTTCATATCCGCAATGGTCTTCTGATCGGAAAAAAAGAGACCGACCTCAAAAACATCGAGGATGCGACAGATGAAGAGATCTCGATCGCCTTTATCGAACAGTTCTATGGTCGGGAGGCGTCCTTTCTTCCATCGGAGATCCTTCTTCCCTTCGCCCTTTCGAAAGAGAGTCTTATGTCCCTGGCCTGGATGTCCGAAAAGAAAGGTGAAGAATCGGTCCGGATTACTTTTCCGCAGCGGGGAGACAAGAAGATGATCCTGGATCTTGCACAGGAAAACGCGGAGGAGTCCTTGAGAGCTCGCAATCTTCGAAAGGGATCTCCCGAAGAGGTTCTGGAAGAAGTGCGACTCTTCCTGAACCTTCCTGTCCGCCCGGAAACCATTTGCTGCGTGGACATTTCCAACACGGGAGACTCCTTGCCCGTTGCATCTCTCGTCACATTTAAAGACGGAAAACCAGAAAAATCACTCTATCGGAAGTTTCGAATCCGTTACGAACGCGGTCAGGACGATTTCCGGATGCTGGCGGAGGTGATGGAACGGCAGTTCCGCGATACACCTCTTCCCGACCTGCTCGTCATTGACGGAGGCCCCGGACAACTGAAATCCTGCATCAGCATGTTGAAGGCCATGGGTCACCATGAAGCGGAACGGTCCGTCATCTCCCTGGCCAAGGAGCGTACGCGTAAAAAAACCATGGAACGCGTCTTTCTGCCCGGACAGGAAATCCCCCGGATTCTGCCTCCCCATCATCCGGCAACCCACATGCTCGTGCACCTGCGTGACGAAGCCCATCGTTTTGCCATCCGTTATCACCGCACCCTCAGGGAGGAGTTCCTGACCCGCTCCAGGCTTCTTGATATCCCCGGAATAGGGCCATCGCGTGAACAGAAGCTGATCCGTCATTTCGGATCGGTCGAAGCGGTCCTGAAAGCGTCTCCCGAAGAAATCATGACTGCCGCCCGGATTCCAAGGCCTCTTGCAGAATCTCTCCACCGATCCATTCTTCAATCCATGGAGAAGTCCGCTATCCCCATGCACCCTGAGCGCCAACAATGATCCTGAACGCATTCATGATCGTTGCCGGATTATCCTGGGTTGTTCTGGCAACCTTTTTCCGATCGACCGTCGACCCCTGGTTCAACGACTATCCGCTTCTCTCCACACTCGTTCTGGCAACAGTTCTTCTTACTTACGCCACCAGCCTGATTCTTGCGGGCAGTACCATCGGAAAACCCCTTCCCGTCAAAAAGAAAAAGCAGAAAGGAATGTCTGCCCCTCCTGTCCACTACATTCTCCAGTGGGCACTGATCGGAATCGTTCTCATCGGGGCCGGAATCTTTGTCGACAATACACATCCTCTCATGTCATGGCTCTTGTGGCTCACGGGAGGAGTCATTCTCCTCTCACAATTCCTCTTTCTGATGATCCCCTCGACCTTCCAGCAGGAAGCGGATTCGGGAGAGATCGTAACGGTTCCGAATCAACTCATCCTGAAGGAAAAGGCGTTCAATTTCTGGGACACAAGCATTCTGGCAGGAGGTTTCTTCCTGATCATCGGAGCCCTGCTGAAGTCTTTTTCCGATGTCGGAGGGCTTCTGTCGATCGGAACAGGACTTGCCTGGATTCTTGGATCCATCTCGTTTGCAGTCGTCTCAAGCTTTCATCTCGGCAGAACGAGCGCACGGAGAAAAACCTCATCAAGAGATCTGGTCCCCGAAGAGAATTTCTCCTTTTTCAATGGAGTCGTCCCCATCAAGCATGCCTTGATGGAGGCCTACGCAAACCACATCAATTCACTCTCACTTTTTCGGGCAACCAAAAACGGCATTTTATTCTGGGGGGCCTCTGAGGATGGTCGAAAAACGTTTGTCAGAACCCTATCGGGGGAAACCGGCAGGGCCTACATGGAATACCAGCTCTCGTCACTGAAGGATATCTCCCATGAGGCACTGGCCCATGAACTCAAGAAACTCTCCTACAAGATCCTTCTCCACAAGCCGGTCCTTTTGTATATTCCCGATTATCAGGAAAGTCTTTCAACCATGGTGAACCCGACAGACCGGGACACTATCCGAAAACTCCTGCTTCGCCTGCTCTCCATGAAGAATGCACTGATAGTGATGGGAGCCTCCGATATCCATGAAATCCAGCAGGAGTTCCGCTCCCTTCCCTATGTCCAATGGGCGATAGAGCTTCCCCTCCCGGATCTCAAAACGCGAATCGGACTACTCCGCCTGGCACTGCTCAAACAGTCCAGGAAAAACGAGATCCTTCCGGGAAACATTCCGATACTGACACAGGAAATGACTGAGGGACTGGACCTTCCCAAACTGGCCGAAATGATGGAAGGATTCAGTCAGGAAGATCTGGAGGATATCCTCCAGCGAAGCATCAAAAATGCCCGGGAACTCAAGAGGCCCTTGCGTCAACTGGATATCGACGTATCCATCCGGAGAAAAATGCAGGGATGGCAGGATCCGACACTTGAGCCCATGGATTCCATCCGGACACGGATGACCGATGAAGCCATCAAACCGGCACTGATCTTCAGGGCTGCGGATCGGATCCTGAAACAGAAGCGGAGACTGGGAGAAGCAATCCTGATCGTCGGAAAAGAATACTCGATCAGGAAAATGATCGCCCAGCAACTGGCCACCCGGGAAAAATATCATTTTTCTTCCATCAACCAAAAAGAGTTTGCCCGGGACAATCTCGGCGCATTCAGGAATTTCATCATCCAGAACAAGCGACTGAGACCGGCCGTCCTCTACGTGGACCCTCTGGAAATACTGTTTCCGAGAGTCCAGCTGAGCCACTTCAGCTATCATGGGGAAATCTACAACCAGAAGGTCATCGAACTCTCCCAGTCCCTGCAGGAACGCCAGTTCTGGGTCATCTGCGGCACCGTCAGCACCAATGAGATCGATCCCATGATTCTCCGGAAGTTTTCCCGGATACTCGAAGTTGGAGAAGTACAAAGAGACCTTCTCCAGGACGTGGAAGGATATGCGATGGAAAAGCTTCTTGAAGGAAGCCATCCGGATTCCATCGACTTCTCCCGTTTCAATCTGTTCAATTCCCCCGAAGAGACAAAAACACAAACATCTGCCCCGGAGACACCCGTGCAGGAAGAAGAGGCGCCCCCCGGATTCAAGCTCAATCTTCTGGAAATTCCCCCTCCTCCTGTTTCCGGTTTTTTTGGAAGAGAAACCCTTCAGAACGAGATCCTGAATGTTCTGGAAACATCCCGACTGCACATCCGGACAGGAGGCTCATCCCTTCTCGGTTCCTTCCTGTTTCTCGGAGCATCACAAAGCGGGAAGAAAACTCTCTCCGAACATCTTTCCCGGCAGGTCTTCCAAAAGAACGACGCGTTCGTCTACCGTGATATGGGTCTCTATGACGAACTCTATTTTGCAGAACAATTCTTCCGGAAACAGACGAATTCCCCCCGGTCCAATCCTCCTGTACCCGACGGGCTGTGGGACGTATTCTCCAGCGACGCCAATCGCCTCGTCTATCTTGACAATGTTGAAAGGGCGCATCCCAGCCTATGGGATTCCATTCTTCCCATTCTTCGGGACGGGAAGATTTCCTGGCAGAACCGGAACATTCCCCTCCAGCAAACTATCTTTGTCCTCGCATCAACCCTTTTCTCTCCCCACGACTTCATCGAAGCAGAACCATGGGAGCGTCCTGACACCGTGATCCGGGCCGTCCAGAACTCCAATAGAAGACTCGCATTCCTGCCCCTTTTCCAGGCGCCCTTTCTGAAGCAACTGGACCTCATTCTTCCCTTCCCGGAATACGGACCGGAAGAAGTCCTGCGGATTGCCACACAGGCCTCGAACCAGATACTGCATGAATTTTCCCGGACAATCGCCAGAGAAGGGAGTCTGACAGTCGATCCGGAGTTATACGATGCGCTTGCCGCAAAACTGGATGTCCCCCGAAACGGACTGGCCCGACTGGACAAGACATTACAGACTCTTTTCGTTCCCGCGCTCCGGCAGATTCATGAAAAACTGGAGACTCCCGAAGAGAGTTATGACTTTGTCCTGTACTGGAACGGAACCGGGATTTCGATGAATGCCCAGGCCCGCTCCGAACCCCGCGAAGAAGCCGTTCCATCCCCCTGAACTGTCGGTTCCGGATCCCTCCAAACCCTTTCCGTCCTTAGCTCCCCGGCCCTTTGAGCAATTGACACAACCTGAGCTGGCGTGCTTAAATTTCAGTGTGGATTGAAACCCAGTACCAAGAATACCCTGTCGCATGAAACCCGGATGACTTCAAGCGTTTCCTGAGAGTGTTCATGTTACCGGCACCGGTTCGCCCGGCTGCCGGTTGTTTATTTGCCCGTATATGCTTTGCCAAAATATTGAGATCGGAGGCTCGCAGATGAGACAGGAGTGGGTGAAGAATCGCCGGGGGGTCGTCACGCAGATGCACTACGCCCGGAAAGGAATCCTCACAGAGGAAATGGTGTATGTTGCCCGGGTGGAGAACGTAGAGCCGGAATTCATCCGTTCCGAGATTGCCCGGGGACGTCTCATCATCCCGGCAAACATCCGACATACGGAACTCGTTCCCATGGGAATCGGGATAGGTGTCACCTGTAAAATCAATGCGAACATTGGAAATTCGGCCGTCGTCCCCAACCTGGACAACGAGATTTCCAAGCTGGACATCTGCATCAAGTATGGTGCCGACACGGCAATGGACCTCTCGACCGGGCCCAAAATTCCGGAAATCCGGGAAGCGATCCTCAGGCGTTCCCCCATCCCGATCGGAACAGTTCCCATTTATGAGGCGATTCAGCGTGTCGGGGATCCGATGGACCTATCGGCAAAAGACCTCCTCGACGTCATTCGCTTCCAGGCAGAACAGGGTGTCGACTATATCACCGTCCACTGCGGAGTTCTTCAGGATTTCATCCCCCTGACACAGCACAGGATCACCGGCATCGTGAGCCGTGGCGGCTCCCTGATGGCGCAGTGGATGATCCACCACAAGAAGGAAAATCCTCTCTTCACCCACTATGACGAACTTCTGGAAATCTGTCGACAGTACGATGTTTCCCTTTCTCTTGGGGATGGTCTGCGCCCGGGGTGTCTGGCCGATGCTTCCGATGCAGCCCAGTTTGCCGAACTGAAGGTCCTGGGAGAACTGACCCTCCGCGCATGGGAAGCCGATGTCCAGGTGATGATCGAGGGACCGGGACACGTTCCATTCGACCAGATCGCCATGAACGTCGAAAAGCAGCAGGATCTCTGCCATGAAGCACCATTCTATGTTCTCGGCCCTCTGGTGACAGACATTGCCCCAGGCTACGATCACATCACTTCCGCGATCGGCGCCACTGCAGCCGGCACAGCCGGGGCGGCGCTCCTCTGCTACGTCACTCCCAAGGAACATCTGGGACTGCCTGACCTGGAAGATGTCAGGAACGGGATCATCGCCTATAAAATCGCTGCACATGCATCCGACATTGCACGCCACCGTCCGGGTGCCCGGGATCGGGATGATCTGCTTTCGCGAGCCCGCTATTCCTTTGACTGGAATCGCCAGTTCGAACTTTCACTGGACCCGGATCGTGCCCGGAGCATGCATGATGAAACCTTGCCGCACGAAACCTTCAAATCGGCTGAATTCTGCTCCATGTGCGGCCCAAAATTCTGTTCCATGCACATCAACGAGGAGATCCGCCGGGAAGTGCAGGAGCACACCCTTCTCGATCCTCGTGCTCAAAACAAGCCTGCAACTATTGATAAAGTCGGTGCATAAAAAAGCGTGCACTCCTTCTGAAAGGGGAACAGATCTGTTCCCCTTTCATCTGCACTGTTCCTGTCCCTTTCCAGGAGTCCGCGTCCGCCTCTCTGCCTTCGGATGGAGCAAGCGACCGGATGGCTCCGGCTAACACGGAGAAAACAGCATGCCGTCCATGCGGATCGGTGCACCGGTCTTTTTCAACAACATTCCCTTCGAAATAGAAGAACGCCAGATCCTTCGGGAAATGCGCATTCCCAGAAAATCCTTTCTCCGGGAACTGGACGAACCGGCGCTGGCCGCACAAATCAAGAAGGCCATTGACGAAGGATACCGCCTCATCCAGGGGAAAGGCGTTTTCCGTACGCTGACCATTACCGGCATCCAGGAAAATCTGATAACCACCCGAGAGACAGATACGCTCTTTACCGGTGAAAAAATGGTCAAGCTACTGAAGTACTGCGATTTTGCCACACTCCTGGTCGCGACCATCGGCCCCCAGATCGAGGAACGAGTCGATCAGCTCGCCTCCAATGAACCGGCCTATTCCTTTTTTCTCGAACGGGTCGGAGCCTGGATGGCCGACTATATGGGAATCCATATCGACCGGGTGCTCGAAAAGGAAATCACGCGATTTGGATATGGCAGGACATTCAGGTTCGGAGTCGGATACGGCGACTGGCCCCTCTCTTCACAGAAAGAGGTCATGGATCTGACAGAGGCATCAAAAATCGGCATCTCCCTGACCGACTCCTTCATCATGATCCCCAGACTTTCCGTTTCCGCTGTCATTGGATGGGAGCGAACGGCCGATGCACCACGAAAAAAACCGCTTCGGGAAGAGACCGACGAGAAAGAGAGCGATGAGTGAAACCACTGCTGGAACGACTTAAGACCGAGATCCTTCTCCTGGACGGCTCCATGGGAGCGCTTCTCCAGACGAGGGGCCTCCCGGCCGGATACGCTCCCGACCTCTGGAATCTGGAGCGTCCCCAGGAAATCCAGCGCGTTCACGCCGAGTACGTCGAAGCTGGATCGGACATCATTCTGACCAATACATTCGGGAGTTCCCGGCTTCGACTCCGTGAATACGATGCCGAAAATCGCATCGTGGAAATCAATCGGGCAGGCGTGGAGCTGGCCCAACGGGCCAGCCGAGGACGTGCCTATGTGGCAGGAGATATCGGCCCTTCGGGAACAACGATCGCTCCCTTTGGGGATTTGCCCTTTGACGAAGCGATCAGGCTCTTCTACGAACAGGCACGCATCCTTCTTGAGGCAGGATGCGACCTGATCGCCATCGAAACAATGTTCGATATCCAGGAAATGAGGGCGGCACTCATTGGCACAAGGGAAGCCGTCGGCAATCGGATACCAGTCATGGCTCTCATGACATTCAACAGCGATGGAATTACCGATTCGGGCTCCGATCCGGAAACATCCGCATCGGTCCTTGAAGGCTTCGGCGTCGACATTCTTGGACTGAACTGCTCGGTTGGTCCCGAAGCCATGGTACCGGTCGTCGCCCGCCTTGGACAGACCACGAATACGTTCATTGCCGTGGAACCCAATGCGGGACTGCCCATCCATCGGGAAGGACGGACAGTCTATCCCGCCAATGCCGAAGAGGTCGCAGAATTCGCTCCGACATTCGTGGAAGCGGGAGCCAACATCATCGGGGGGTGTTGCGGCACAACCCCCGACTACATCCGGCTTCTGGCCCGTACGGTGAAGGGTACACCGCCCATTTCACGACCCGCCCCCTCTCTCCTGAAGATCTCTTCCAGAACGCGAATGACCCTGGTGGGACCTGGCGTCCCCTTCCTGATCGTAGGGGAAAAAATCAATCCAACGGGAAAAAAGAAGTTCTCCGAGGCGATCGCGGCAGGACAGACCGACCTGATCGTGGCGGAAGCCCGCAAGGAAATGGAAGCGGGAGCCCATGCGCTGGACGTCAATGTCGGGGTTCCGCTGGTCAACGAAGCCGAAATGATGGACAAGGCGCTGACAGCCATACAAAACGTCGTCCAACTCCCGATCGTCATCGATTCATCCTATGCGTCGGCACTCGAAGCCGGCCTCAAGATCTATCCGGGAAGAGCCCTGGTCAACTCGGTCAACG
Organism: Leptospirillum sp.; assembly: GCA_027346125.1. GTDB lineage: Bacteria > Nitrospirota > Leptospirillia > Leptospirillales > Leptospirillaceae > JAJYGC01. The sequence continues at coordinate 9,336 of DAIEST010000187.1, forward strand.
CCGAAGACGATCGACTGGAAGAGGTTCTTCCGCTGATCAGGCGCTATGGTGCCGCAGTCATTGCCCTTGTTTCAGGGGACGATATTCCCGAACGGGCAACAGACCGGCTCAGGAATGCTGAAAAAATCCTGAAACGGGCCATGGAACTGGGACTGTCTCCAAGAGACCTGATTTTCGACACACTCGCACTGACCGTTTCCGCCGTTCAGGAAGCTTCCCGTCAGACACTGGAAACCATCCGGATGATTCGGGGGGAACTGGGCCTACCCACCATTCTCGGACTCTCCAACGTGTCGTTCGGCCTTCCTGCGAGGAAGCTGGTTCACAATAACTTTCTTTCAATGGCGATCGGCGCCGGTCTTGATGCGGCGATCTGCGATCCCTACGATCCCGTTCTGCACCAGACCGTCGTTTCCGCCAGCATCTTTGCCGGCCGGGATCCCGACTGCCGTGCCTACATCAGAAAAGCCGAGGAATGGGCGTCTCCAGGCACCGGAGGACCCAATACCCCGAATACCCCGCAAAAACCGCTCACAACGGTAGAAGCCATACGACAGGCCATCATTGAAGGGGAGAGGGAATCCATCGCAGGACTGGTCCAAAAAGCCCTGGCCGAAGGGGAATCCCCGTTCACCATCTTCCTCGACTACATGACTCCGGCCATCCGCCATCTCGGAGATCTTTTCGGCCAGCGGATCAAGTTCATCCCCCATCTCATTGCCGGGGCGGATACGATGAAAAAAGGCGTCGAGGTCCTTCAACCCTATCTTGAGTCCGATGGCCCTGTCGAAAAAAAAGGAACGATCGTCTTTGCGACTGTCAAAGGGGATATCCACGATATCGGAAAGAACATCTGTATCCTCATGCTGAGAAACTTCGGGTATAACGTCATCGATCTGGGACGGAATGTTCCCCTGGAGACCATCCTCGAGTCGGCTTCTGCCAACAAGGCAGAAATCGTAGCGCTTTCCGCCCTCATGACTACGACCATGATGCAGATGAAGCTCGCCATCGACACGATCGGAGAAAGGAATCTTCCCTACAAGGTCATGGTCGGAGGAGCAGTTGTGACCACAAAGTTTTCAGAAGAAATTCGGGCGGACGGATATGGAAAGGATGTCGGAGCGATCGTTCCCCTTGCAGAACAGTTGATCCGGGCCTATTCGGGAATGAATCAGCCGATCTGAATCAGAAAACCGAGATGACCAGGCCATCGTGTGATGCATACACGTTTGGGGGAAGCTCACTTTCCAGCTGGGCATGATCGATCCCGTGGGAAAGATGTGTCAGATAGGCCTTTCTGGGCTTGATCCGGTCGATGAACTCCAATGCCTGCCAGATTCCGAAATGAGAAGCATGGGGCTCATACCGGACTGCGCCAATGACCAGGGTATCCACTCCTGCCAGATACTTCATGGACTCCGCAGGAACCTCGTTGCAATCCGTCAGATAGACAAGATTCCCCATTCTCAGCGCATGATTCAGGACAGGGCCATGTTTCACGAGAAAGGGCGTGACCGGAAGCCCAAAAATCAGGGTGTGACCTATCACCTTGTTCGGGATCAGTCTCGGGCGGGTCAGCCCACCCCTGTTTTCCTCTGAAAAAGCGTATGGGAACATTCCCATGATGATCCGGAGCGTTTCCGGATCTCCAAAAACAGGGATCTCTTCTTTCTGCAGATAATTGAATATCCTCAGTTCATCGATGCCAAGAATATGATCGGCGTGGGGGTGGGTGAAGATGACCGCGTCAATCCTCTTCAGCTTGTTCCTCAGTGCCTGATGCCTGAGATCCGGGGCAGCATCGATCAGAATCTGCCTGCCTTCATAGCGGACAAGAATGGATGAGCGGGTACGTTCATTGCGGGGATTGGGAGAAAGGCAGACAGGACATCCGCATCCGATCGTCGGAACACCCGTCGAGGCTCCCGTTCCAAGAAAGAGAACCTCGAGGGTGCCCCGAGAAGGGGCATTATCGGAGTCTGAAGAAGGTGCTTCCTTTGCCATCGGGATCAATTCAATTGATCAAGGGTTGATCCGGAAAATCTTGACATGTTTGATCACAACCGGGGTTGATGGACGATCGCGACGGTCTGATGGCACCTCGGATATGCGATCCGCGACAGACTGTCCAGAAACGACTTGACCAAAGATCGAGTAATTCCCGTTCAACCAGGGAGCCGGGGCCACTGTGATGAAAAACTGGCTCCCATTGGTGTTCGGTCCGGCATTGGCCATGGCAAGAACTCCCTTATGGCTGAAATCGCGGGAAGAATCGATCTCGTCATTAAACTGGTAACCTGGCCCACCGGTTCCGTTGCCAAGAGGGTCTCCCCCCTGGATCATAAAGTTCTTGATGACACGGTGAAAGACCAGGCCATCATAGAAGGGGCGCTTTACCATCGAGCCCGACTGGGGATCCAGAAACTCCTTGGTTCCCGAAGCCAGCCCGGTAAAGTTTTCGACCGTATGGGGAGCGGACTGGGGAAACAACTGACAGACAATCTCACCCATGCTGGTATCAAATTCCGCGTATTCTCCCGGAGGAAGAGACGCCTTTGACTGTTCTGCTGCATCACTCACGGTTCGACCTCCAATTCCTGTCATCCACCCGAAGGCAACAATCAGGACAAATATGGCTGCAATATTAATCAGTACGGTGGCACTCCGTCTGATGACCATTTCCATTCCTTTCATTTCTTGGCTGACCGTTTACGGTCATTTTCGCTCAGAAGTTTCTTCCGGATGCGCAAACTTTCCGGAGTCACTTCCAGAAGTTCGTCGTCCTCAAGAAATTCAAGCGTCTGTTCAAGGCTCAAGTGGCGTGGCGGAGTCAGGACAATGGCATCTTCCGCCGTCGATGAACGGATGTTGTTCAGATGCTTCTTCTTGCAGGGATTGACAGCCAGATCGGTCGGACGGGAATGTGCCCCGATAACCATCCCTTCGTAGACCCTGATTCCCGCACCCAGAAAAAGAACGCCCCGTTCCTGAACGTTCTCCAGCGCATAAGCGACAGATTCTCCCGTTTCCATCGAAATAAGGGCTCCATTGTTCCGCCCCGGGATATCCCCCTTATAGTCGCCATAGCCATGGAACGTATGGGTCAGAAGACCTGTCCCCCGTGTATCGGACAAAAACTCGCTCCGGTATCCGAGAAGTCCTCTGGCCGGGATCAGGAATTCCAGCCGAACATGGCCGTCCTTCTGGGGCGCCATGTTCAGCATTTCGCCTTTCCGGGGACCCAGTTTCTCTATTACCGTCCCGACATACTCCTCGGCAACGTCGATCACCAGATACTCGTACGGTTCCTGACGCTGCGATCCCTCTCCCTTGAAAAGAACCTTGGGACGCGACACCTGAAACTCGTACCCTTCCCGGCGCATCGTTTCGATCAGGATCCCGAGATGGAGTTCTCCCCTTCCCGAGACCTTGAATGAGTCAGGGCTGTCCGTTTCTTCAACGCGGAGCGCCACATTCGATTTGATCTCCCGGAAGAGCCTGTCCCGAAGATTCCTGGATGTGACGAACTTCCCCTCCTGTCCGGCAAACGGGGAGTTATTGACCAGGAACTCCATCGAAATGGTGGGCTCTCCGATTTCAATGGGAGGAAGTTCTCCGATGGTGTTGATATCGGAAAGAATCTCGCCGATCCGAAGATCGGGGAATGCCGCCAGAAGAATGATATCTCCTGCCTGGGCAGACTGGACCTCAACCTTTTTCAATCCCTCGAAGGAGAGGAGTTTCTTGATCTTTCCCTTTTCCTTCAACTCTCCGCCAACCACGCGTCCGATCGTCTCTCCCGCGATCACGCTCCCCCGGACAATCCGTCCGAGAGCCATCTGTCCGATATAGGAGTCGTATTCAAGACTTGTGACCTGCATCAGGAACGGCCCGGACATGTCTACGGACGGTGGAGGGATGTGACTGATGATGGTCTCGAAAAGGGGGATCAGATTTTCGCACGGCTGCGTGAGATCCCGCGTCGCAAAACCTTTCTTTGCGGAAGCATAGACGACAGGGAATTCCATCTGCTCGTCAGTCGCACCAAGCTCGATGAAGAGATTGAACACATCGTTCAGGGCTTCGACGGGACGGGCATCTGCCCGATCGATCTTGTTCAGGACGACGATTGGCTTCAGTCCCAGGGCAAGAGCCTTGTTCAGGACAAATCGGGTCTGGGGCATCGGACCGTCAAAAGCATCGACCACCAAAAGAACGCCATCAACCATTGTCAGGATCCGCTCGACCTCTCCGGAAAAATCCGCGTGCCCCGGGGTATCCACGATGTTGATCTTGTAATCTTTGTAATGAACTGAGGTATTTTTGGCTAGGATCGTGATACCGCGCTCTTTTTCCAGCTGATTCGAATCCATGACCCGCTCTTCCACCACCTCGTTTGCACGAAAGACGTTTCCCTGCTGGAGGAGTTTATCGACAAGCGTGGTCTTGCCATGGTCAACATGGGCGATAATGGCCAGGTTACGGATGTGGAGAAGTCCGGCGGTTGGTGTGGTACTTTCCATAAAAAAGAACTCCCTTCATCAATGAAAACGCTACAAAAACAGAATCTTTTCATGATACTTCATGAAGGTGCAACCGGTCAAACCGATCTGGAAACAGTACGACTCAGATCCCCCTCCACCGAAGACCTGATCTTTATCCTTAGACTGCTCCAAAATCCTGTCTTCTCTCTTTACCGGCGGACTTGTTCTCCCACCATTCTTTTCCTCTCTCTGTAGAACGGATTTTGCTTGAATTCTGTGGGCTGGACTTCTACAAAATAAAGGCCGCACATTTCAGATAATCCATCTCTGGCATACCCAGCACACGCGGGTGATCCATCGAAGCCCTCCCCTGGTAAATCAATCGGGGAGTCCGTCTCTTTCGTCTC
>DAIEST010000205.1 GCA_027346125.1 Leptospirillum sp.
AGCATATCATCGACCTTTCACCTGAATTCACCCGACATTCCCAATGCACCCATCATCTTCCATTTCCATCAAATCAAATACGAATCATCATACCAAAGATCAAGACCGGGAGAAACCCGTACCCGGTATTTTTGCGCCAAGGAACCGGAAACAGAGCCCAAATCCCTCCTGAAACGCATCAATATTTTTTGACAGCCTATTCTGACTTGTCCGGATCTGACGGAGACACCCGCCCTTTGAGTCGCTGCCACTCCAGAAGACGCCGTCTCATCTCGATTTCTTCCCCGGCTGGCAACAGCGGAGGAAGGTAAAGAGGAGTCTTTCCGGAGAAATAAGTCTGGGGAGAAACGCCCGATGGGTCATCTGGAGGATATCGGTACAACTCACGCTCGGATGACTCTTGCCAGAGAGTCGATCCCGACAGATGAACATTTTTCAGAAATTCCGGAACCGGCGGTAGGAATCCCTCGCGAACTTCCGTGAGGGCGCGCTCCACTGCTTTATATGCAGAGTTGCTCTTGGGAGACAACGCAAGATAGAGCGTCGTCTGGGCAAGCGGAATCCGTCCTTCCGGCATCCCGATCGAACGAATCGCCTCAAGACAGGAAACAGCCACTGTCAGACCCACCGGGTTGGCCAGACCGATGTCTTCAGACGCCAGAACGACCAACCGCCTGGCGATAAACAGCGGATCTTCGCCAGTCTCTATCATCCGGGCCAGATAATGGACTGCAGCATCGGGATCGTGGTTTCGGACGCTTTTGATGAATGCGGAGATCAGGTCGTAATGGCTTTCACGGTCCCGTCCAATACCGCCGGGAAGGGTTTCGAACCGGGCAACATGATCGGCCCCGATTCTGAGAGGTGAGACTCCCCCCCTCGATGCCGCCACGATCGCCTCGAAAACCAGAACGAGCTTCCGGCCATCTCCTCCGGACCGACGAATCAGGAGGGATCGCGCGTCCTGCTCGACTTCGACTGTTCCCCCCCGCTCCCGTTCCAGGAAAAGCCGGCATCTTTCCAGCAAAACGCCCAGATCTTCCGTGGAAAGGGCATAGAACGGAAAAATCAGCACGCGAGACACAAGGGGTGGAAGAAGAGCCCTTACGGGATTGTCATACGAAAGACCCAGAAGCAGGATGTCACCCCGCTCCAGTGCCGGAACGAGAACATCCTGCTGCGTCCGGGTAAAGCGGTCGATTTCCTCGATGACCAGGACCGTTTTCTGGCCCGAACGTCGGTAGTCTTTCCCGATATCGATCACTTTCTTAAGGTCCGAAACCGACCCTTCCGACCCCCTGACTACATGGAAGTGAAATGGAAGAAGACACTCAAGGAGATGGACAAACGACGACTTTCCACACCCGGGCGGCCCATAGATCACCATGGAACGGAAGGTTCTGGCCTCAAGAAGACCTTTTAACGGAGAATCCGCTCCCATAAGATGGGCCTGGCCCAGGAACGCTTCAGGCTGTTCCGGCATCAGTCGGGTCGGCAAAGGACGATCTTCAGGGGTGTCAAACAAGGATTTCAATGGTAGGGAACCTGTCTCCCGAGCCGGGAAAGCAAGATAAACCCCGCTTCTGCCGTTGCAGTTTCATTTGAGATACCTGCGTTACCAGGTTTCTGGCATTCTAGGCGGCTTCAGGCTTCCCGCGAACGGGCATGCTCACCACACGCACTGACACGCCAATTCTCAAATAATGTAGGTAACAAACTCAACCGCGCCTCGGACAGTGCAGGGTCAAAGTCATTCTATTCCTTCAACGCCTTTCTCGCAAGAGCGATTCGGCATTCTGTTCCAGTTCTGCGATCGATGAATCAAGTTGGCCGATGAAGCGATCACGACGGTCAAGGGTTTCTTCCAGTTCCCGGATTTTCCGCTCGAGGTCCCGATTTTCATAGATCTTTTCAAGAGCTGCGAGAAGGGCCAATGACTGGACGGACTGGGGCCGCTCGGATTCGGAAGCTCCCGTTCGTTCAAGAAAAGAACTCAGGATTCGAGCGGCTTCCTCCATCTTCTCCGGATCGAAATTGCCCTTGACCGCCAGGGTGAACCGATTGACCCTGATCTGGATCTGCTCAGGCTTCTTCTTCCCCAGCACTCCTCTTTCCCCTTCCCGCAACCCCCAACAAGCGGGTCTCCACCTGTCGAAGGATTCCCCGCACGCGTTCCCGTTCCCGTCTCAGGAGCCCCAGCATCCTTATCAGACGCTGATTTTCCTTCTTGAGACGGCGATTTTCCTCCAGCGACGCATCCAGCGCTTCCCGATGACGCACCAGAAGCGTCTCGATCTGCTGAAGGCGTTCCTTGAATCGCCATTCACGTTCCCATTCTTCAGGGCTTCCACGAAACACTTATTTATGGCTCCTGTCCGCGCTTTTTCCATCTCTGCTTGTGGAAATAGAGGTAGTTCCAGAGCACTTCACGATCATACCTCCGGGTCTCCTGGAAAGGGATACCCTCCACAAAGAAGTCCCAGTCCTCCTGCGACAACCTCGTCCATCGAACCACTGAATGAAGCCCGGCGTTATAAGACGCCACAGCACGTTCCGGA
>DAIEST010000208.1 GCA_027346125.1 Leptospirillum sp.
ATGGAGGACACCGGCCTTTTCCTTGGAACTGACGCAAGCACCATTTCGACCGGGTTTTCGTCGTTTCTCAATTTGTCGGACGGATTGCTGGGACAAGGGTTGAACGTCATGTTCCTTCTCACGACGAACGAGCGACTGGAAAAAACGCACGAAGCCGTACTCAGGCCCGGGCGGTTGCATGCCCACATCCGCTTGGGCAGGCTGTCGCCCGCCGAATGCGAATCATGGGCGGAGAGAAATGCCGTCCCGGCTTTGCGTCGGGAAATTCCAGCGGAAGGGATGACGCTGGCTGAGATTTATGGGCTTACTGTAGGGGCGTCCCTCGAACCGACAAGCGACATGGAAATTGCCAACGGTCCCAAAATCGGTTTCAGCCCTTGCCGTTGAACGATGCGGTCGCGTCGGACATGTGCAACGACAGAGGTCGCGAGATTCAGTAAATGTTCCTGAGGAGATCCTCCAATGCCGGCAACATCCTCTCCACGCTGGCCTTTCCCTCAAGGATCGCTTCTTCCGAACGGTGGAATTCCAGATGGCCGATCTGGGACAGGTGGGGAGTAAGGGAAATATCGGGGGGATCTCCGGCCATCCGGCTCCGGGTGATCCGATCCTGCATGATGTTGATGGCGCCCGTGACCACTTCAAAGATCCTGGGAGCGTACTGGGTCTCCCCGTCGTCGTTTCCGGGAGACGGGTCCGTCTCCTTGCTCCGGTTGTTCCTGAATGTGGAGGTCAGCCTTTCCCAGAGATCCAGTTCGTGTTCGGCCTTGACCGGATCCGCGGGAGGCTCCGGATCCACCGGGCGATAACGATTTTTCCCGAGGAGGTCTCCGTTCAGGTTGACGGCAATGACGATATCGGCTCCCAGTGCACGGCACAGGGAAACAGGGATCGGATTGACGAGGGCTCCATCCACCAGCCAGCGTCCTTCGTAATAGACCGGGTTCAGAAGACCCGGGTAAGCAATGGACGGGGAGAGGGAGTTCAAAAGAGGCCCTCTCCGGAGCCAGATTTCCTGTCCCGTATTCAGATCGGTCGCCACGGCCCCAAAAATTTTCGGTAATTCTTCGACGAGAACCGTTCCGATCTGTTCCCCGAAGATCGCCGCCAGCTGCTTCTGGCTCTGAATGGATTCTTTTCCGACGAACGAGCGGACCATGTATCCAAGAACGTCCGCCCATTTCAGGTTTTCCACCCACTTTTCAAGCAAGTCCAGATGTCCGCTGGCATAGGCGGCACCCACCAGGGCACCGACCGAACTGCCGCAGATGATGTCGGGTTCGATGCCCTGTTTCTCAAGGGAACGGATGACCCCGATATGAGCCCACCCCCTGGCCGAACCGCTACCGAGGGCAAGACCGAGCCTGGGCCTGGAAACAGGTGATTTTTTCTTGCTTTTTTTCACCGGAATCTCCTTTTTCTTTTGATGTATTGCCAAAGGTAGGATTATGGTGGAAGAGACTCCCCCCCGTCAGCGACCGTTTCCGGTGTGAACAGTATATAGGACGGGATCCGCTTCCGGGAAACCGGAATCGAACACGTGATGTGGACATGGGGAGAGGCTGGAAAGAAGAGTTGAACTCGTCCGGTCCGATTCAAATCGGATGAGTCCGTTTCTTCCTTTCCGCGGCACTCTTGTCTGAGAAGCCAGGGTTCCCGGCATTTCAACCTCCGGTCGTGGGGGGGATCCGCTGCTTCCTGGACAGACGGATTCATCATGAATGCCAAGGGGGAAACGATGAGACTGGTGACGGTCAAACTGGAATCTCTCACTCCGCACGAAAGCATTGTCATCGCTTCGGATGTCTTCGATGCTCTGGGCAGACTGTTGCTCAAAGCCCCCCGGTCGCTCGACCAAAATACGAAAACGGTTCTGTTGTCCCGGGGCGTCCGGGAAATCATTATTCAGGATCGGCGGGAGGCTTCCAGGGTAGACGATGAGCAGGCCATCAAGCAGGAACTTGAGGCGCTGGACAAACGGATGTCCCTGTTCACGGAAGATCCTGCAGGAGCTGAATTCAAGGAGCTTGTCTGCAAAACGGTTTTCCAGTTTTACGAACAAAGAAAATAACCGGTCGAATCGTGTTCATGGTGCCTCTCCGGAGAGATGGGAGGGGTTTGTGGCGTTTTCCTGACGAAAGGACGTCGGTCTTGATATTCTTCAGTTAAAGGGGGTGTCTGGTGGAACTCGATGAGCTCTCCAGAAAGCTTGAGAAGCGGGAATCCTTTCCCACCCTTCCGGGTGTCATTTCCGAAATCGTTCATGAGATCGATTCAGAGAAGATCTCGATGGAAGATCTTGGAAAAATCATCCAGAAGGACGTTTCGTTTGCAGCCCATCTTGTGCGTCAGGCCAACTCCGGAGCATATGTGGAAGCCGGCCGGGTGTCCAGCGTGGTCCAGGCGGTGCGGGTGATGGGGTTTCGTGTTCTGAAGGGGATGTGCCTGACTGTGCCGATCTTCACCCGGTACAAGAATCTGCCGGGCATTTCGGAGCTTTGGTACCACAGTCGGGTGGCTTCTCTGTGTTGCCGGATCGTTTCCGAGAAGATCCAGCTTGGAGAGAAGGACGAGGTGGAAACGGCCGGGCTTCTGCACGATCTCGGAAAGGTATTCCTGGCACTCGAGATGCCCGAATTCATGCATCGACAGTCGCAGATGGCGGATTCTGCGGAAGGGAGGTCCGACTGGATCGCCGAACGGAAAAACCTGGGCATCGACCACTGTTTCATCGGTGCCCGGTATGGACGGATGTTCAATTTTCCGGGAACCATCCTCGAGCCGATCCTCTGGCATCATGAGCCGCAGAAGGCAAATCACAACAAGGAACTGACCCATGTGTGCTGTCTGGGAGACCAGATCGCCTCGATCGTCGGCGCGCCCCATCCGGACTTCCATTTTGTGGAGCCGTCCCTGCTCCACTCCCTGGACTATCTCGGGATAGGGGCGGAGTTGTTTCAGTCGATTCTCGGAGAATGCCTGCACCGGGTTTCGGCGATTTCCGTCTGTGATTTTCCGGGTTCCTGATCGCGCGTAGAGGAAAGCAAGGATGGGTGGTGAGTCTCAACCGGATTTCCTCCGGCAAATTGTTGTGGCTTGCGCGCTGATCGAACGTGAGGGTCGCCTTTTGGCGGCCAGACGGAAAGAAGGCGGGGCCTTTCCGGGAAAGTGGGAGTTTCCGGGCGGGAAGATCGAACCCGGAGAAACGCCTGAAGAATGTCTTGTACGGGAGGTCAGGGAGGAGTTGGGTGTCCATGTCGAGATCGTCCGTCCCCTGACTCCGGCTTTCCATCGCTATCCCTTTCTTGGCGTGACGCTTCATCCTTTTCTGTCCCGGATCGTCTCCGGAGAAATCCTTCGGCATGTCCACGAGGCCATCCAATGGGTTCTGCCGGACGAAATCGAATCCCTGGACTGGCTGGAAGCCGATCTGCCCGTTCTCCGGGAGTATCGGGCCCTTGCCGGAAAAAGCCGGGGATGACCCTGGAGACCGGTCTTTACGAACAGCTAACCGGCTGATTCTGGAGGAACTCTCCGTTCTGGAGGGTCGCGGGTTTGGGGTGGAACGGGGGGAAGTGGACGGGGCGGAGTCTCACGCGATTCTGTCCCGGTATCTCCAGAAGATTCTTTCCCGGGTTTTCCGCTCCTTTGGAGAGGAAGATTCCCTAAAGCGCCAGGTGGATCTTGTCAACAGGCTCCTCTCCGTCCTGTCGGAAGAGACGGGAGATACGTCTCTTGAATCGCTTCGACTCCCACCGGATCAGAAGCTCCTCCTCCTTTCGATTCTGGAAAAGATCCCCCTTCTCGGGAAAGAACAGCCCTACCGAAGTCCGAGGCCCATGACAGGGCTCTCCGAGAGCACACTTTTCACCGGTTCCCGGACAGAACCTTCCCTGGCCAGCGAACTTGGGAAAGAAATCCGGTCTGCCGACCGGATCGATCTGCTCGTGTCGTTTATCCGGTGGAGTGGTCTTCGCGTTCTGATGGGCGAGCTTGCGGAGATGACACGCCGGGAGGGAGCCCGGGTCCGGATTCTGACGACGACCTATATGGGAGTGACAGAAGTCGGCTGTCTTGATGCCCTGGCCCGGCTCCCCAATACCGAAGTCCGGGTTTCCCTGGATCAGCGTCATACAAGACTGCATGCCAAGGCCTACCTTTTTGAACGGAAGTCCGGATTTTCCACGGCCTATATCGGCTCTTCGAATCTCTCCAATCCGGCTATGACCAGCGGTCTGGAATGGAATCTGAAAGTCTCGTCGGACGATGCTCCCGATATTCTCTCCAAGTTTCAGGGAACATTCGAAACCTATTGGAACGAGAACAGTGATTTCGTGTCCTATCCGGATCATCGCGACAAGGTCGTGGCATCTCTGTCCCGGGGAAACGCCCCTTCGGGAGTTTCGTCGGTTTTCGCCGGGGTGGATCTGAAGCCGTTTCCCTTCCAGCGCGAGATTCTGGAAAAGCTCGAAACCGAACGAACGGTTCACGGATCGTTCCGGAATCTTGTCGTTGCGGCCACGGGAACGGGCAAAACGGTGATCGCCGCCTTCGATTTCAAGAGATTTCGGGAAGCTTTTCCGAAGGCCACGTTCCTGTTCGTGGCCCATCGTCAGGAAATTCTGGAACAGAGTCTCGCCCTCTTCCGACTTGTTTTGGGGGATCGGAATTTCGGGGAGCTTTATGTCGGATCCTACCGTCCCACCCAGACGCAGCACCTCTTCGTCTCCATCCAGACTTTCCACTCCCGTGGGATCAGGGACCTGACCCGTCCGGAAGCGTTCGACTACATTGTGGTCGACGAGATCCACCATGCGGAAGCCCCGACATACCGGGCTTTGCTGGAGTACTTCCGGCCCCGGATTCTTCTTGGCCTTACCGCCACGCCGGAACGTCATGACGGGATGGACATCCGGAGTTATTTCGGTGGCCGGATTGCCGCCGAAATCCGGTTGCCCGAAGCGATCGACCGGAATCTTCTCTGTCCCTTTCAGTATTTCGGGGTGAGCGATGACGTGGACTACCGTTCGCTCCGATGGGAGAGAGGAGGGTACAACCGTCAGGATCTGGAAAATCTTCTCACGGGAAACGACATCCGGGCTTCCCGGATCGTGAAGGTGATCCGGGAGTATTTCCCGGACTCTTCCGGGATTCGTGGTCTGGGTTTTTGCGCCGGTGTCCGGCATGCACAGGAGATGTCCAGGATTTTCAATCAGGCCGGCATTCCGTCGGAGGCTCTTTCGGGAGAGACCCCCCGGGAGATCCGGGAGTCTGTTCAGTCGCGGCTCAGGAACGGAGAGATCCGTTTTCTGTTTGTGGTCGATCTCTACAATGAGGGGGTCGATCTTCCGGAGGTCAATACAATCCTGTTTCTGAGGCCCACGGAAAGCCTCACGGTTTTTCTCCAGCAATTGGGACGGGGACTCCGCCATCATGACGGAAAGGAGTTCCTGACAGTTCTCGATTTTATCGGGCATGCTCATAAACGGTTCAATCTCGAAGCCCGTTTCCGGGCTCTGATGGGAACCGTTCGCGGTTTGGTAACACGGGAAATCGAGGAAGGGTTCCCCCATCTACCCGGAGGATGCCTGATCAAGCTCGAAAAAGTGGCCCAGGAGCATGTTCTTGAACATATCAGGCAGACCGTGGGAAGCCGTCGGAGTCTGTGGAATGACCGGATCCGGTCATTCGAGTCGGAGACGGGAAAACCGCTTTCTCTGGCTTCCTTCCTGGAGACCTACGATCTTCCCCTTTCCTCTGTATACCGCAAATCCGGCACGGTTTATTCGGGCTGGACGAGACGGCTGACAGAGGCCGGAGTCCGTCCGGAGTTTCGGGAGCCGGATGAATCCTCCTTGTCTTGGGGTCTGGCGAGGCTTTCCCATGTGAGTTCCGGACGGTACTGGACGTTTCTGGTTTCGCTTGTCCGGGATGACGATCCGTCTGTTCCGGGGCTTTCCGGTGAGGAAAACAGGAGGCTGTTGCTGATGGCCCACTACAGTCTCTGGAAGAAGTCGCCCCGGGAACTGGGTCTTGCGTCCCTGAAGGATTCTGTCCGGAAACTGCATGAAAACCCCCGGATGCTCCAGGAACTGGGAGAACTTCTGGTATATAACAACCGGACACTTCCTTTCCGTGTCCGTCCTGTCTCGTTGCCGTATCCTTGCCCGCTGGATCTCCATGCCGAATATACCCGGGACGAGATTCTGGCGGCGTTCGGACTGTTGACCGAAGACCACAGGACCGAACTGAGGGAAGGCGTCAAACATATTCCGGAACTCGGGAGCGATCTTTTGTTTGTCACGCTCAACAAATCCGAGAAAGAATACTCCCCCACAACCCTCTACGAGGACTATGCCCTTTCCGAGACGCTGTTCCACTGGCAGTCCCAGAGTACGACCTCCGAGCAGTCCCGAACGGGCCAGCGGTATATCCTCCAGGGCAAGGAAGGAAACCGGATCCTGCTTTTTGTCCGGATGGACGGAAAGCCGACCGGTATTCCGCTCAACCTTTCCGCTCCCTATTTCTTTCTCGGACCGGTGCGTTACCGGAGCCACCGCGGTTCCCGCCCGATGAGCGTCGTCTGGGAACTCGAACACCCCATGCCGGTCCATTTGCTGAGAGAAAGCGCCAGGCTGGCAATCCGCCTCTAGCGAGACCTTACTCCGACCGGAACCCCGCCGTTTCATGGGTGCCGTCGCAGAAGGGCTTGATCTGGGACGCGCCGCACCGGCAGAGATGGTGGGTCATGCTTTCCGTTTCGGTCACGTTTTCCGAAGCGTCTTCGATCCGGACCGGCCCTCGGAGTTCATAAGGGCCGTTTTTCTGGCAGCGGATCTGGCACGTCATGGGAGTCCTCCTCTTTTTTTGTCGTCCACGTCTCTTCCGGTGCGGGATCCCGTCGGCACGACGGTGATCTGGAAGTTCCGGGCATCGGTCCACCACCCCGAAGGATGTTCCAGGAGCCCCCCTGCCGGGGTGGGATCGGCAGCGATCCGGACGAACAGGAATGGCTCGCCCAGCCGGTTTTCTATCATGATGACCCGGACTTCGGTATGGGCAGGTACCCAGCGGATCGCTCCCTTCTTCCGGAGACCCGTCCCGAGATCGGTGCGGCCGGAGACGTAAGCGGCCCATCCGTCCTTGAACGCCCGGACAGAGCGGCCCAGGAGAACCGGAACCCTCTCGTCGTCGGGCATGACCAGACGGCCGTCCTCCCCCGCGTAAATCGCTCCCGCCGGGGGGTAGTAGGTGACCGGATCCTGATTTTTGCTGCAGGAAAACAGGATCAGGGCCGCAAGAAAGATTCTCCATTGTTTGTTCATGCCCTTCCCCGCTCTTCGAAGTGCACCCCCGGCGCAATCGTCAGGCGTGATGTTCCGGGGTGTTCCATGAGAGAGCCGGGGCCGGAAAGGTCATGTTTCCCGATCTTTGATGTGGATGGCCCTGACCCTGTTCCGTCCTTCTTTTTTCGCAATGTACAGGGCCTCGTCCGCAAGATTGTAGAAGGTATCGAAGGCGTCGGACGACGGGAGGAACCCCGCGGAGATTCCGATGCTGAGGGTGGTCGGACGGGGGGAGGCATCGGGATCGGCATCGGACTGGACATTTGTCCGGAATGTTTCGGCGAAGGAGACGATCTCGTCAAGGGAGGCATCGGGAAAAAGGATCAGGAACTCATCGCCGCCCCAGCGGCAGAAGACGTTCTGGCGTCCTCCCAGATTTCCGGAGGTTTTCGTCGAGATCTCCTGCAGAATCTGGTCTCCGTGACGGTGGCCCTTCAGGTCGTTGAGTTCCTTGAAATGATCCAGGTCGAAAATCATCAGGACAATGTTTTTCTGGACGAAAGACTCGAGTCTTTTCATGAATCCGCGACGGTTCAGGGTGCCTGTAAGAGGATCCAGATTCGCCTCGATGGTGGAGTTCACCAGATTCTTGTGAGCGTCCTGGAACTCGTCCCCGATCTCCTTGAAGGAAGAGATCAGTGTCCGGGACTGTTCGATGATGTCCGAAAAAATGGGTCTGGCCTCGTCCAGGGTCTTGACGGTGTTGAACCGGTTCAGATTCTTTTCCAGCCGCTTGGAGGTCTGGTGCATCATGATATGCACCTGGCCGATGAGTTCGTTCAGATGGGCGACGGTTACATCGAATTCTTTTCGTTGACGATGGATTTCTTTCGCGAAACTCCGGTTCCGGATCAGGATTTCGTTCAGGATTGTGGAGAACGGTTCCAGGATCTCCTGATCCGGAAGAAGGATGACCCGGGGAAGAAAGTCTTTCAGAAGCTCGAGCTGTCTGATGGTCCAGTTGTCCTCCTCGATCTGTGCGAAGATTTCCGGAAGTTCGAGCAGGGAAGACAGGAGATTTTCGATGGGAAGATTGGCGTATCTGGCATAGGTCAGTGCGTAGTTCAGCGGGGTCGGCTGTTTTCCGGAACGGCCCAGTTCCTGAAGAGTGTCGCGGGCGATTTCGGCAGGCGATTTGTGGTCCTGATCCAAGGTCGCTTCCTGTTCTGGTTTGTCGGAAAACCATCTTTGGAACAGGTCATGGAACGGTACCTGTTCCTGAAAGTGCTATGGTTATTTGTCATAGACAAAATACGACTTATGCGATTAAAAATCCATAGACTTTGTCCGGTATCTTCATTGAAGAAGCGTGATAACAGGCATTGATCGTGAGATCGGCGCTGCCACCCGGAAGAGATGGAGGGATCCCTGCGGTCGGAAAATCCGGTGGTAGAATGAAGGGAAAAGGACAGGGTGTTCCAGGGACCGGTTTCCGTGGAGGGCGATGATGGATGCGCGATGGGGGCGAAATGTGTTTTCATGGAGTATGCTTTTGTTGTTTCTGCTGGTTTCGGCCTGCCATGGGGGAAATGGTGGCGGGGGCGGGGGATCCGGATACTGATCGGGCGACCGGCCCGTTTTGGGCGGGATCCGTTCTGTCGGGGGTACTGGTTCCTGGCATCTGACTGTATAGAGGAGCAACGAATGAGCGTCGTTCTGGAAGAAGTGCTGGCCGCGAACAGAAGCTATGTCCAGGGGTTTGGCTCCAAAGGGAAACTGGCTCTTCCGCCGAAAAGGCAGTTTGCGATCCTGACCTGCATGGATGCCCGGATCGATCCGGCCGGGATGGCGGGTCTGTCGGAGGGGGACGCCCATGTCATCCGGAATGCCGGAGGCCGGGCCAGCGACGACGCGATCCGCAGCCTCGTGATTTCCTACAAACTCCTGGGAACGAAGGAGTGGTTCGTCATCCACCACACGGATTGCGGCATGATGCTGTTCACGGACTCCGTCATGCGGGGGCTTCTCGGCAAGAGTCTCGAAACGGCGGTGCTGGGAGAAAAAGGCTGGGAAGATCGCGGGAAGCCTCCCGGATCGTCGAAAGCGGATTATGTCAACTTTCTGCCGTTCTCCAATCTCGAGGAAAGCGTGGCGGAAGACGTCCGGCGGATCCGGAACCACCCGCTCGTTCCGGGACGGATCCCGATCTACGGGTTCGTCTACGACGTGAAGACCGGGAAGCTCGTCGAGGTCCCCAAGGCGATGGCGGCGGGAAAAGCCTGATCCGGAGGTTTCCGCTTCCGAACGGGTCGGGTCACCGGATCTGGTCGAGGGGGAACCCGGGCGGGATCTTGGCCGGAAGAATGACCCTCCCTCCCAGTGCACGGGGTTGTCCCCCGCCGTCGATCAGGAGATTGGGAGTCGTCAGCCGGAGAAAGCGCGACCGGAGCGAGGGGGATGCCGTCTGGCTCCTGGCCCGGACGAGCGCCTGCCGGTATTCGGCGGCGTAAGTGCCGAGGATCGCCTTCAGGCGGGGTGGGTGCATCCCCTGCCAGGTGACGGCGAACACGGTGCCGTTCGGGGCGACATATTCCCGGTAGCTCCGCTCGGGGGAAGAGACCGTGTGGATCCGGACCCCTCCCGCTGCCTGGGTGATGGTATGGGTTCCGGAGGAGACGGTCCGGTCGCGGTCCACGCTCGCCTCGACCTCTCCCAGCGTGGCCCGGGCGGAGGCGGGGAAAAGGATCCCCTCCCCCGTCGGGATCGCCAGCATCAGAAGACCGGACAGGATGGAGCGTCCGGGAAAATATCCCGGGCCGGGTTTTGTTCGTCCCATGTGTTCTCCCTTCAGAAGGCCCAGTACGGGCCTTTTCCCAGTAGCGAGCTTTTTCCGTTGATCCCCACATAGACGTCCCGTCCGAAGAAAAACGGAAGGCCCCAGTCGAAGCCGTTTCCCTGTATCCCGATGTTGCCGTATACCGACTCGGAGAAGGAAGGTGCGGCGACGGAAAAATCGATCGTGGCGGAAGGAAATCCGCTGTAGCCCGCGACC
>DAIEST010000210.1 GCA_027346125.1 Leptospirillum sp.
CAATCCCCCGAACCCCGACTGTCCGGTGAGCATCAACATGTTCAGGTTGATCGAACCGGTATTCCGGTCGGTTTCCCAGGCACTCGAGAAAGACCTCGAACAGACGCGGCTTTCGGATCTGATTTCGGGAATTCCCTGACGTCAGAGATTCCCCTGCGGCACCAGAATCTTTGCGGTCGTACCAGTCCGGACGAAAACATCAGATCCGCGTCTGAAACACCCCATCAACAGGAGGTCGGAATGAAACAGCGTCTATTGGGAACCCAGGGCCTTCCGGTTTCCGCAATCGGGCTCGGATGCATGGGCATGTCCGAGTTCTATGGCCCGTTAAACGAACATGAATCGATTGCCACGCTCCACCGCGCACTGGAAAAAGGGATCACCTTTCTGGATACCGCCGACATGTACGGCACAGGCGAGAACGAACTGCTCCTGGGAAAGGCGCTGTCCGGAAAAAGGGACCGTGTGGTTCTGGCGACAAAATTCGGCATCGTCCGGAGCCCGGACAGAGACTTCAGGGGAGTGAACGGCCGTCCGGAATACGTCAGGTCCGCCTGCGATGCGAGCCTCAGACGGCTCCGGACCGACAGGATCGATCTCTACTACCAGCACCGGGTCGATCCGCAGACCCCCATCGAAGAGACCGTTGGGGCTCTTGCCGAACTGGTCAGGGAAGGAAAAGTCCGTCACATCGGCCTTTCCGAGGCCTCCGCGAAAACGCTCCGAAGAGCCCACCGGGTTCATCCCGTTACGGCACTGCAGAGCGAATACTCCCTCTGGAGCCGCGAGGTCGAAGAAGAGATCCTTCCGACCTGCCGCGAACTCGGGATCGGGTTTGTCGCCTACAGCCCACTTGGGCGGGGATTTCTGACTGGACAGATCCAGTCTCCTGACGACTTCCCGGAAGGAGACTATCGAAAGTTTTCCCCCCGATTCCAGGGGGAGAATTTCACCAAAAACCTGGAACTGGTCAGGGGAATCATGGAGATGGCCAAAGGCAAGGGATGCACTCCTTCCCAGCTTGCGTTGGCCTGGGTTCTGTCCAGGGGAACCGATATCGTTCCGATCCCCGGCACCAAGAAGCAGTCGTATCTGGACGACAACATCCAGGCACTGGAGGTCGTCCTGAGCCGGGAAGACCTGCTCCGGATCGACCGTCTCTTCCCCCTTCACGCGGCATCCGGGGAACGTTACCCCGAGGCCGCAATGAAGACGCTCGATTCGACCGCGTGAACATACGGACATGTTTCTTCCGGTTCCGGGCAGTCAAAAACCGTCTGACCACGACAGACACCACAACAGGAGAATCTATCCGATGACCCAGAATACCGATCTCTTCACTCCTTTCAAAATGGGGCGCATCTCTCTCAGAAACCGCATCGTCATGGCCCCCATGACCCGCAACCGTGCGGAAAAGGGAAATGTCCCCGCCCCGATCTCCGCCACCTACTACGGACAGAGGGCCTCCGCGGGACTGATCGTTACGGAGGCCACCCAGGTCTGCCCCATGGGACAGGGGTACATCTCCACTCCCGGGATCCACTCCAACGAACAGGTCGAAGGGTGGAGGCGGATCACCGAAACGGTCCATCAGAAAGGCGGCGTCATCTTCCTTCAGCTCTGGCACGTCGGACGGATCTCCCATCCGGATTTTCACGGAGGAGCGCTTCCGGTCGCACCGTCCGCCATCGCACCGCGCGGCATTTCGGCCTATACCCCGGAAGGACTCAAACCTGTTCCGACCCCCCGGGCACTGGAACTCCCAGAGATCCCGGGAATCGTGGAAGACTACCGAAAAGGCGCCCAAAATGCCCTGAATGCGGGATTTGACGGAGTCGAAGTTCATGGAGCCAACGGCTATCTTCTGGATCAGTTTCTGGAAGACAGCACCAACCGGAGGACGGATCGTTACGGAGGCAGCATCGAAAACAGGGCGCGCCTGATGCTCGAAGTGATGGAGGCAGTTTCGGCGGTATGGGGAAGCGAACGGGTCGGGATCCGTCTGTCTCCCGGAGGATCCTTCAACGACATGGGGGATTCCAGCCCCCAGGCAACATTCGGCTATGCTGTCCGGCAGCTGTCCGGCATGAAACTGGCCTATGTCCATCTGATCGAACCGGCGGTTCCGGAAGGAGAACACCCCACGGCGGACCTGAGCGTCCGGTTCTTCCGACCCCTCTATTCCGGCACACTCATCGCGGCGGGCAACTACTCGTTCGAAAAAGGCACCCGGGCCGTTCAGGCGGGAGAGGCCGACCTCATCGCCTTCGGACGCCCGTTCCTTGCCAACCCGGA
This sequence comes from Leptospirillum sp., assembly GCA_027346125.1. GTDB lineage: Bacteria > Nitrospirota > Leptospirillia > Leptospirillales > Leptospirillaceae > JAJYGC01. The sequence continues at coordinate 2,296 of DAIEST010000210.1, forward strand.
TCTGGTGAACCGGTTCAGGAAACAGGCACCGCTCAATACCCCGGATCCCGGAACCTTCTACATGGGGGGAGCCAAAGGATACACCGATTATCCGGTACTGGAAGAGACCAGGCATTCCTGACCTTCCCTTCGGGAGGGAGAGCTTATCGTCCCTCCCGAAGTTTTTCCGGCCCGACGGAGCCGGTAAGGCCGTGATGGAGCGTCAGGTCTGCCGACTGACCTGAAATTGTCCGACAAGCTGCTGCAGCTGCCCTGCGGCAAACTGGACCTTGTCGACACTTCCTCGCAGCGCTTCAACCGCACCCTGCATCCCGGTGGTGATCGAGGACGTGGCCCGGGCGCTCTGGCTGTGCTGTTCACTGCTCTGGGCAATGGTTTCGATGGTTTCGCCCATTCTCCGGACGACCCCTTCAATCCCGGAGTGGTCCGCTGCGGCATCTTCGGCAAACCGGAGACCTTCTTCCACTCCCGACATACTGTTTTCCATGATGGCGACCGCCTTTCTGGCCTCCCCCTGCACACTCTGGATCATCGACCGGATATCCACCGTGGAAGAGGTCGTGCGCTCTGCAAGTTTTCGCACCTCCTGCGCCACAACGGCAAATCCCCTCCCCTGGTCTCCCGCACGCGCCGCTTCGATCGCCGCATTCAACGCGAGCAGATTGGTCTGATCGGCAATCTCCTGAATGACATCGACAACCTTCCCGATCTCATCCGTACTCACCTGAAGAGCCTGAATGGATCCCTTCGAGTCCTCGATCGAGTTCCGGATCCCTCCGGTCCTTGAGCGTACCGTCTTGAACTGCTCCCTGGCGCTTTCCATCACACTGTCCATCGCCTCCTTCATTTCGGAGGCGGTATTCGAAGCGGTACGGATCTCGCCCATCTGTTTCTGGAGGGAATCGAGCATCGATTCGATCGCGGAGACCACCTGGAAAGAAGCGATATTGGCCTCCTTGTTCTTGTGCAGCATCTGCTGATTCGTTTTGGCAACCTGTTCTGCCATCTGAATGACCTGGCCAACAATCCCGTCAAGATTATCGATGAAACTGTTGATCCATCTCCCCATCTCTCCGCTTTCATCGGCTCTGAACCTCTTGTTGTCAAGACGCTGCCTCAAATTTCCTCCGCCCTCGGAGATTGTCCGGATCACTTCAGTCATCTCCTGCAAGCGCTTTCCAAAGGGGCGCAGACCCCATCGGTAGAACACCCAGGCTCCGACCAGGAACAAGGGCGCTGTAATGGCCTCTCCCAGCCAGACCGGCCATCCCGGAACATGCTCCAGACCGATGTTCGCCATCCAGAGAACCAGATTGATCCCCAGATACAGGCGCATGAACCTGAGACTCACCGAGCGTCTGCGATAGACTTCCTCCAGATCCCCTTCGCACATCATTCCCCAGAGATCGGGAGAGCCTGGCATCTGGAAGGTCACCCCCTTTCCGATCACAGGAATATGCCGGTAATCGGAATAGCCGGGATAGGTGACGAACAGATTCTCACCATGCTTCATCGTTTCCCGAACCCCCGGATGCAATTCGCCGGTTGCGGGATCCGTAAACCTGAGTTCAAGCTCAGTGTGCCGCAAAACCTTGACATTGCCCCACCGGGTCGAGACACCCCCCTTGAGATTTTCTCCGAACGAAAACGTATCGTCCTCGAAGCGGGAACGGGAAAGCGCCGTACCCGGAGCAATCGCGGTGTCGAACCTGGACTTCGCCATGAAAATGTAGTTGTCCCCCGACTCGGGATAGATATGACCTGCCTCGCGCTGGATCAGATCCCCCAGAACATCGTTCGGAACACGGGCACACAGGCAACCCAGCACCTCGCTTCCCCGTCGGAGAGGGTGGTAGAACATCAGCGTGACAGCATCATGGAATTTCGAGGTAGACGGACCGATCCGTTCTGTTTCCGTATCCTCATAGGGCCCGTGAAGGAAGGGCGCTTTCATCCCTTCCGCCAGAGCCTGGAGCGGGAGATCCCTGCGTCCGACCCTGGCGGCAACGGTCGACACCAGGACATATCCTTCCCGGTCGACGACAAACAGCTCGGAAAAATCCGGAGCATGGGAGATTTCGCCCTCAAGAAGGCTTTTCGGCGGATCCGGGAAGACGGACTCGACCTGTTCGGCCAACTGGGACAGAAGCATCCATTTTTGTTCAGCCCATTGAGTCAGGATCTTGACCCGGGTCGCAGAGATTCCCTCAAAGGTTTTTTCAATGACAGGATATGTGTCACGATTCAGAAAACAGGAAAGCCCAAGCATGATCTTTCCGGTCTTTCCGAACCAGGGAAGCCATCTTCGCTCCGAAGACGTCAGATACATTTTTTGGCTTTTCAAATCCATGATATCTCCATCATTAACATTAATGAACCAAGTTACCCATTCACAAATTTAGCAATATACAGACCACACTGGCTTTCAGACCTGTTTTTCACCCATCAACCTGAAACCATCCCGATCAATCAAAAATAAAAAAACAAAAAAGATATATTAAAAACAAAAATGAACAAACAAAAACACGAATTAACCATCAAGATGCCGGACGGATCCCGACAGGTTCCGGACAGAAAGTCATTGGACGTTAAAAATGATGAAAAGAGAGAGGAGGGGCTTCAGGCTTTCAGAAAAGCGTCGCCGACAAAGAACGTCTTTGTATCGATCGGCACCATCGTGCCGGGAGGGCATGGGTCCGCAGCTACCATCAAGTCATTCGAGATTAAGGATCGGGATTCCGGGCAAAGAGGAGTTCCAGCGGGGAACGTTCCGGGGGAACTCCGGTTCCGGGCTGATCTGGCGTTACCTGGCCGGTTCCGGCTTTATCCTGAAGGACGGCGTATCACGTCCGACAAAAATGGCCTGTCGTCAACGAGACTTTCCCCCCAGGAGTCCCGGCCCGGAGGAAGGTCCGAAAGCTCCGAAAAAACCTTTTTCAGTCCTTCGGACCAATAACGGCGCAATGCGTTGAAGTAAGGATCGTTCTCCCGGATGTGCCATTTCAGTCCGGTTTGGAAACTGTCCCGTTCGTAGCAAAGAAGATCGATCGGCAACCCGACCGAAATATTGCTCCGCATGGTGGAATCGAAGGAAACCAGCAGACACTTTGCGCCTTCTTCGAGAGAGGTTTCGGGGGTGACGACACGATCGATGATGGGCTTCCCGTACTTGGTCTCCCCGATCTGGAAATAGGGGGTTTCCCGGAAGGACTCGATGAAATTTCCCTGAGAGTAAACGTTGAACAGACGGGGAGGTTCCCCCCTGATCTGCCCACCCAGAATGAACGAAGCGCCATAGTCGACCTTGTCCTGGGCCAGATATGGTCCGTCACGCAACTGAACTTCCCGGAGCGTCTCTCCCAGGAGACTGGCCGCATCAAACATGGACGGAACGGTCCAGAGTGTTTCCCCCCGTCCATCGAACGCCCTGGCTTTTTTCTCAAGGAGTGCCAGCGTGGCTTGCGTGACACCCAGGTTTCCGGAACTCAGCATGACCAGAACACGGTCTCCCGCACGCTCGTAGATCCGCATCTTGCAGAAAGACGATACGTCATCCACCCCCGCGTGAGTCCGGGAATCCGATCCGAACACAATTCCGGCTTCAAGATTCAGCGCTGCACAGTAAGTCATGAATTCGATCCCGATTCGAGCACGGAAACCTCTCCCCTTCCTGGCATCTCAAGACCTCCCAGGATGCCGGTCACTCCTGAACTCCGATACCCGTCGGCTCCAGGACCGATGCTGCCCCTTCCCCATAGACGAAGAAGCTCGAGTGGATTTCTTCTGACAGATCCGTGATGCGGGAAAGAAAATCGGTCAGAAACTCGTGGAGACCGAACTTGAAGATGCTCGCCATCCGGGCAAAGTGCAGGCTGGCATGCAGCTCACCCGCTCTCCGCCGTGCCTCCACCCCGCTAAACCCGCCGATCGCCCCAAGAATGGCCTGGATCTCATCCAGACAGGCATGGAGGGACCTGGGCATATCCTCTCGCAAAACCAGCATTTCCGCAACCCGGAATGGAGTGATCACGTCCCGATAGACCCTGCGATACGATTCGAACGCACTGACGGAGCGCAGAAGCGCACCCCACTGGTAATAATCCACCGCTCCACCCACATCGCCCAGACTGGGGAGAAGCACATGGTATTTGACATCCAGGATGCGGGCCGTGCTGTCCGCCCGTTCGATGAAGGTGCCCAGCCGGACAAAATGAAAAGTGGCATCGTGGAGTATCGTTCCGTGCGTCACCCCCCTGAAGAGATGAGAGCGCTCCTTGACCCATTCAAAAAACCGGCTGCAATCGAAATCTTTCGATCTTCTCTCCTTGATCCTCTTCAATTCGAGCCAGGTGGCGTTCAGGCTTTCCCACATCTCCGACGTGATCCTTCCCCTGACAGCCCGACCATTTTCCCGGGCCGCCAGGATGCTCGAGTAAATGCTCGACGGGTTATTCTCGTCCATGGTGATGTAGTCCAGCACATCCGGCGGATTGATGGAATGATGGCGGTCAAAGAACACATCGAGGGTATCCGTGATCTTGAGCGGAAGGCTCCACTCGCTGTTTTCTTCCGAAGCGCTCTTCGGAAGAAGGGACATGTGATGCACGATATTGACGATACGCGCCGTATTTTCGGCCCTCTCCATGTAGCGGGACATCCAGTAGACATTCGATGCAGTGCGGCTCAACACAGCTTAGTCCTCCAATACCCATGTGTCCTTTGTTCCACCCCCCTGGGACGAATTGACCACCAGGGAGTTCTCCTTCAGGGCCACCCTCGTCAACCCTCCCGGAACCATTGAAACGGAGCGCCCGGAAAGAACAAAAGGTCGCAGGTCGACATGACAGGGAACAATGCCGGATTCCGAGAACGTCGGGCAGGTTGAAAGCGCCAGGGTCGGCTGGGCGATGAAGTTGGCAGGATTGTCCAGAATGCGGATCCGGTATTCTTCGATTTCCTGCTTCGTGCTCGTGGGCCCCACCAGCATTCCGTACCCGCCCGACCCCTGGACCTCCTTGATCACAAGGTCTTCAAGATGATCCAGAACGTAGAGACAATCTTCCCGTTCAGAAAGCCGATAGGTCTGCACGTTCGGAAGAATGGGCTCTTCGTCGAGATAGAACCGGATGAACTCGGGCACATGCACATAGGTCGCCTTATCGTCCGCCACTCCCGTTCCGATTGCGTTGGCCAGCGCGACATTTCCGCTCTTGTAGGCCGACAGCAGCCCCGGCACTCCCAGAACGGAATCGGGTCTGAAGACCAGCGGATCCAGGAAGGCATCGTCGACCCTCCGGTAGATGACATCGACCCGTTGGGGGCCCATCGTCGTCCTCATATACACCTTCCGATCCCTTACAAACAGATCCTGTCCCTCCACAAGCTCGATCCCCATCTGCTGGGCCAGGAAGGCATGCTCGAAATACGCACTGTTGTAAGCGCCCGGGGTCAGCAGGACGATCGTGGGATCATTTCCGCCTCCCGGAGCAACAGCCCGGAGATTGTCCAGAAGAAGCTGGGGATAGTGTTCGACCGGAGCAATGGGATGACAGGTGAAAAGGTTCGGAAAAAGACGCATCATCATTCTCCGGTTCTCGATCATGTAGGAAACCCCGGACGGAATGCGCAGATTGTCTTCCAGAACGAAAAAATCGTTTTCTCCGGTCCTCACGATATCGATGCCGGCAATATGGACATAGATCCCTCCCGGAACATCCAGTCCCCTCATCTGCGGAAGAAACTGGGGATGCTCCAGAACCTGCCTGGAAGGGAGGATTCCTGCCCGGAAGATCTCCTGATCACGATAGATATCGTTCAGGAACATGTTGATGGCCTTGATGCGTTGACAGGCGCCTGCCGAAATCCGGGCCCATTCACGAGCGCTCAGAATACGGGGAATGATGTCGAACGGGATCATCCGTTCGTTCTGAAGGATCTCCGCATACACGGAAAACGTGATGCCAAGACGCTGAAAGAGAATTTCCGCTTCCTGGCGTTTTTGCTGAAGGATTTCTTTTGGAACTGTTTCGAACCAGTCGGAAAAAATCTTGTACGGGGAACGAACGTTTTCGCCCGCGGAACGCATCTCGTCAAAAAAGGCTCCAGAATCCGGCTTGAAAAATGGGTGGGCGCTCTGCACGGGTAGACTCCTGACGACATGAAAGACACAAATCCGATCACCCCTTAAAGTCCCTTACCAGGGGCGCAACTATCATGCCAGTCAACCATCGGAAAAGTGTCCCGAGACATTTTCGGGAATACGCGCTCAAACCTCTCACCCCTGCTGATCATACGCATGGGTTGACTCCGTCGGGTGAGCGGCTCGACTTCGTTCACTCCCAAAAAAGTAAACCATAAAAAACAATAATGTATAGACGCAAACCAAAATGTATTGTCTAAAATAGATAGAAACAGAACCCGACCGGCTGGGCTCCGAATGAAAGAGACCCGGTCCGCAGTGGGGATCCTCCTTCGTGCTTTTCTACAAAAATGCTACCCGGCAAAGCATACACCATGTTCCAGCATCTCATTCGGAAAAAGTTGGATATCGTGGCACTTTATGCATATCAGAAGCCGCCGCCAAGGCGACCGATATTGACTTTGGGCGGAGATGTGGCATTCATTGTAGAGAGAGAGGGGTTCTCCCGGGATTTCGACATGAAACTCCGAAAACAGGACGGGTGAAGTCTTTCGCCCACAATGCCGAAGAGTAGGGCACAGAACGAGACCGTGCGGGTACTTCCGGCCGGCCTTGGGGGAATGGGCCGACACACCCGATGAAAGGCAGAGGATGAGCGAGGGAACAACCAGATGATGACAAGCATCGACCGGGACGAACAAAGCGCGTTGGCCTGTCGCATATTGGCAACGTTGCCATCCGGAATGGGACACGTGCGCATCATTCTCCCCGACCGGGACGCCTTCCGGCAGATCCGTTTCGAACAGAAACGGACGGGCGGCGTGTTGCGTCACCGGGCCGATCTCTTTTCCAGGGAGTGTTCCTGGGGTCATGATCTTTCCATGAAAGGTCGAAGACTCTTCGTGGTACGTCATGAAGACACTCCCTGGTCGCGGGAATGCATCCTTCCCGTCATGTTCGGTGTCCACGTCCTGGGATGGATCGGGGCACCTCTTCCGCGCATGGAATACTGGACCCAGTATCTCCAGGGCTCATGGTCCCAATGGATCCGGTCGTTTTCCAAAAGAATGGGCACGAGGATGGTCAGGGCCGGGAAACTGCCCGAACTCGAGTCGGACGGTCCCATCCTGCAGCGGAAGTCCCTCAACCTCCTCGCATCGAAACTCTCCGATTCGGGAGAAAAGTTCGGGATGCTTTATATTCGTCCCGACAAGCTCGAAATGTCGGATTCCCTGGCAGATCTCCTCCGATCCACAATCCGGGAGGGGGATGCTGTGGCCGCGGGAGATACCGGTGCAGCTGCACTGTGCGTGGGCGGATCTCCGGACGGAATCCGGGAACGGATCAGCGGGATCCTCTCGGATGCGACCGAACTCGATTGGCGAATGTCCGGAGAAATACGATTCGGATATTGTGAGTCAGGACGGTTCCGAAATGTCACGATCGACCGGATCCGACCCATGGGACGAATCGTCCGGGAAACCTCCAGCCGGCTTTCCAGCACCTTCCGCCGACTGGGGTTGCTGCGGACATCCTGAGAGGAACTATTGCAACGACCCGGCTTGTCTTTTCCGAAATCCGGTCCCCACTTTTTTCCGGCCTCTTCCAGCATACAAATACCAACTCACGAAAAGGAGGTCTCAATAGCAACCTCCTCCTTTTCTCCTGTCTCTGTGGTTGCACGGGTGAATCACTCTTTGGGTCCTCCGATTCAAGGCGAAAACCCCGCAGGATCCTTCCCCTCTCCGATCACGTCAATTTAAGCCGGACAGACAGGAGTTCCTCCTTCTGGCAGCCTCTTTGCGGAAATATTTCTTTTGGTAGATTCCGGAGTTCCTGAAAACCGGCGAAAGAAAAATGTTCGGGAGGAGACAGGAATTGGCTATCGAAACACTCTGGGAACAGTCCGGCCATGCGTTTCTGTGGTTGGGGAAGGACGAGAGCGGAGAAGAGGAGGGGGTGCAGGCGAACCAGTACCTGATCATCGACCAGGGACAGGGACTGCTGATCGACCCGGGGGGGTTCGGGGTGTTTGCCCGGGTTCTGGTGAA
>DAIEST010000211.1 GCA_027346125.1 Leptospirillum sp.
AGCGAAATCGATCTCGACATCGATCCGGACTGTTCGGTGCGGGACGCTCATGCCATTTCAGAAAACCTCCAGAGCGCACTGCACGAGCAGATGCCGCTTCTCGGCGAAGCGGTGGTCCGATGTTCCCCGCTGCAATGAACGCTCTGCCATTCCTGCCGGCTCACGACCAATCCCGCGGGCCCGAACATCCACTCCACGTGAATATTTGATAGAATGTACATGGAAGGTCCTCCGGAGAAAGTCCCCGGAGTACAGGAGAATCATGATGGGCTGGAATCTTCTGAAAACATTCCGGGAACGTCGGGCCAGGACCATGATGTTCTTCTGCCTTCTCACGGCCGGACTTTCCGGTTGCGTACCGGGGGTTTCCCTTCAGTTCTCTCCCGTCGGGGATCCGACAATGGATCGGGAGATTCACGAAATCGGAGACAGCCGTCTGTCCATCGTCACTTTTTCAGACGACAGGCCTGTTCCGAAGGGCTCGGGAGATCCCCGTCTGATCGGGTGGGGGACAGGGACCGGCACTCTGGACACGAGAACCGACATCAAAGAATTCGTGTCCCGAAGCTTCGCAAGCGAAATGAACCGGCTCGGCATTCGCGCCCGATGGGTTCCCGTTCCCGTACAACCCTTCGGAGCTCCCGAAAAGAGAGTGCAGGCCTACCGGAAGTTCCTGGCGGAAGACGGACTCGTTCTCCTGGGCCGGATCCGGGAGTTCCAGTTTCAGGTCGATCATCCCCGGTTCGCCATGGGAGCCGAATTTTCTATTCTTGACATGCAGAATGCCCGGATCCGGGTTCAGGTCGAGATGGACCTCAGGTTCGTGGATTTGGGAACAGGGGATGTGGTCTGGGAAGGCATCCTCTCCTCCGGACAGGAAAAAGACGTCCATTACCGAAAGCGCGGCCAGGATCTGAAAGCTGCATCGGCCCTCCTTTCAGACACTCTCCGCAACGTCATCATCCAGGCATCGAAGAAATTTGTGGCCAAAGAGCGCTGACGGACTCCGGATCGGTCCCGAAAGCTCACCGGGCGTAGAGTTCGGGGCGGCGCTGGCGGAAGAAATCGCTTTCCTCCACTACACGCTTGTCCCGGGACAGATCCGGATCGATGGAAAGCTCCAGGAGTTCTTCGGCGGATCCGGAGGCTCTCGCCAGAATCTGTCCTGCGGGAGAGACGACCTGGCTGGACCCGATGTACCTGAGCGCAGGCAACCCTCCCCGGGACTCTTCTCCGACCCGGTTCGCCGTCACCGAAAACACCCTGTTCTCCACCGACCGCAGAATCATTCCCTGGGGTCCGAACGGAAGCACCCAGTTGACCGGATGGGCAATGACGGTGGCCCCTCCCAGAGCCAGCGTCCGGGTCACCTCCGGAAAAAGCCAGTCGAAACAGATCATCACGCCCAGTTTCCCGAAAGGAGTCTCCACCAGGCACAGGGGCCCTTCTCCCCGGTCGAACCACCGGTTCTCCGCCTCGAATAAATGCGTCTTGTCATAAACGGCCCGGACCGTCCCTCCGCTGGCAACGATCGACGAATTGAACACCCGGGATCCCCTCCGGATCGGAAGTCCTCCCACGACCCATCCGCCGGTTTCCCGGGAAAGCGCCTCAAGAAACGAGACCGTCTCTCCCGGCTTCGAACCGTCTTCTCCGGACGGTTCTCCCAATTCCATCGCCTCCTGTCGGGACACGAACTGGTAGCCGGAGGCGAACAGCTCGGGCAATACCACCAGATCGGGAGAGGATTCCTTTCGGGTCGCAAGAAGAGAGCGGACCCGGGAGAGATTTCCGGAGACATCCCCAAAAATCGGGGCATTCTGAACCAGCGCCACCCTGATCATTCCCGATCCCCTTCAAAAACCGCACGCTGCGGCATTTCCCCGTGGCCGTCCAATGGCACGGACATCAAGGCTGTGATAGCATGTTCCCATGGAAATCCTGACAACACTCCGACAGATCAGAGAAAAAATTCCGCCGAAAGGTTCCCGGCCACGCCCCGTCAGTCTGGTTCCCACCATGGGGGCCCTCCACGCGGGACACCAGTCCCTGGTCGAGCGGGCCGTCCGGGAGGACGGGCAGGTCATCGCCACCGTCTTCGTCAACCCTCTCCAGTTCGGGCCGAAGGAAGACTTCAACCGGTACCCGAGCACACGGGAGGAGGATATCGCGCTCCTGGAAAAGGCCGGAGCCGAATGGGTCTACTTTCCGGACCCTTCCGAACTCCTCCCCGGACCGATTCATTTCCGGATCACCCATCCGGTGGCCGAACTCTACTGCGGAGCCTTCCGTCCGGGGCATTTTTCGGGCGTCCTGACCATTGTCTCAAAATTCTTCCACCTGATAAATCCCGACAGGGCCTATTTCGGCATGAAGGATCGCCAGCAGCTCTTCCTGATCTCCCGATTGGCCAGGGAGCTTTCCTTTCCGGTGGAGATCCGGCCCGTGGAAACCGTCCGGGAACCCGACGGCCTGGCCATGAGCTCCAGAAACCGGTACCTCTCCCCCGAAGACCGGAAACACGCCCCGGAACTTTACCGGATGCTTCTCCAGGCCCGGGATCGCTACGCCCCGAGAAGCCATGCGGACCGTCTCGACCTGCCTTCCCGGATCGAGGCCCAGATGAAAGAGCGCGGGTTCAGGCCGGAATATGTTTCGTTCGTTCACCCGGAAACCTTCCTGCCGCTCTCCTCCGACGACCCGCCGGGCGCGGCGACGATCCTCCTGACCGCCGCATGGCTGGGGCAGACGCGGCTGATCGACAACATCGACATCCCCGGGACCCATGTATAAACACGACACCGGAGCACTGTATGTGGTCAGCACGCCGATCGGAAACCTCGACGACATCACCGTCAGGGCTCTTAGGATCCTTCAGTCGGTGGCCCTGGTCGCCGCGGAGGACACGCGCGTCACCCGGGTGCTGCTGGACCGGCACAGCATCGCGACCCAAGTCGTTTCCTATCATGCCCACAATGCCGAGGAAAAAACGCCCCTCCTGATTTCCCGAATGAAGGAGGGGCAGTCGGTCGCCCTCGTCAGCGATGCGGGAACGCCCCTCGTCTCCGATCCCGGAACAATTCTTGTCCGGGCCGCGATCGAGTCGGGTCTTCCTGTCCACCCTGTTCCGGGACCATCGGCCCTTCTGGCCTCCCTCGTCGTCTCGGGGCTTGGAACGGACCATTTCTATTTCGGCGGATTTCTTCCCAGAACCGAACGGGAAATCCGGACAAGACTCGACGCACTCGCAAGACTCGACGCCACCCTGGTTTTTTTCGAATCGCCCAGAAGGATTCAGAAAACCATCCGGATCATGGCGGATGCCTGGGGAGACCGGCCTGCCGTCCTGTGTCGGGAGATGACCAAGATGTTCGAGACGGTCGAGAGGGGATCCCTTTTCTCGTTCCGGGACGACGGCATCCGACAGCCGGAAAAGGGGGAATGGACCATCCTGATCGCCGGAGAAGCCAGCGTGTCCCCTTCGCTTCCCCCGGATCTGCTCTCTTTCCGGAAGGCACTGTCGGAACTGGAGATTCCCAAGACGGCCCAGGCCCGGTTCGTCTCCCGGCTGACCGGCCTTCCCCGGGGGAAAGCTTACCGGCTTCTGTTTCCCAATCAGACGGCGGAAGAACAGGATTGCGAAGAGGAATAGCCTGACAGGACCGGACCGGGAACCCTCACGGTCTTGCCTGTGTTCACCCGTCTGTCCTTTTTCTGAACAGCACGGTTTTCAAATAATCATCCGTTGCCTCGAAAAACGGATCCACGCGGTTGAATTCCCGCATCAAGGGAATCACTTTGGTTCTCACTCCCATGCCTCGGGAATCGACATACCCGTAGCCGCGCAAGATTTCCATCACCAGAATGTTTCTTGGCGAACGTTGTCCGGCCACCATTTTGTTGATTGTCATCGAATTCTGAAGCTTGCCAGGACTGATCACTTCCATACGGTCAGCATAACTTGTCACCTCTATATCGACCGACCTTGTCCAGTCCCTGTGAACCAGAGCATTGACAACCGTTTCACGGACAGCTTCACGGGGATAGAACCAGGTCTTCTCCCGACGCATATTTTCATCGATGCCTGAGGATTCCTCAGTCATGAAAGGCTCTATGGCAGAGGAAAACTTTTCGATCAACCCTTCGTCAACCAACTCTTTTCGACCAGAATCGGTGACCTTCCATCGACCGACCAGAGGTGCGTCCAGGACCACATCAAGAAGCGCCCGATACTCTTTGTCCATACCGGCAAAAGCCATCACGCGCAAACCTGCTTGTCGGAGAAACCTCCTGGGATTGATTCCGAAACAAATCAGACCGGCAACCGAACATACCTTGCTCCCCATGCCGTCTTCCGCCATAAGCCCCAATCCCAGAAGGCGCTCTGTCCATTCAGAACCGGTGCCGGGCATTTCGGGATCTTTGATGATTGTCCGAAGATAGTAGTCCAGTCTGTCCAGATCGATGTTGGACAACGACGTTCCCGGAACCGGAAGTACTTCGACATGGAGCAGCCCACCACTTTCGAAAAGACGCAGTTGCTGTTCCCGAGTCGCCAGCTCAGACCGGTCACCCATACGGATGTAGCCTTCTTCCCGATTGTTGTGTCCCACCACATAGGGCTTCGAGATCCCCGGTGCGATTGTAATCACCCCCACCCGAACACCCTGCTCAACGACGACTTCCTCGTAAAAGGGGATAATCTGGGGATGTACCTTGTCCCGGAACACATTCAAAACCCACTCCTGGGGCCCGGCTCGATGAAGGCCAGTGATCCGGCCGTTATCCTCGACCCCTAACAGAATTCTTCCTCCCTGCACATTCGCAAAAGCAACAATCTCTTTGGCCAGCTGCTCGGGGCGAATGTCGTCCCGCTTGAATTCCACTCCGGAATTCTCACCATTGGCGATGATTTCCAACAAGTCAGACTTCAGCATAGTCCCCTCAAAATCCGCACCCGAATTTCCCCATGCGAACCGCCATCATAGTTGCATCGGCGGTTTCTTCTTCAAGCGTTCCCGGTCGACAGGCTGTTTCCGTTGATCAAAGCCCGCTCAATTCCCCGTATGGCCGAATCCCCCCTCTCCCCTCCCGGTTCCGTCGTGGGAATCCACCACTTCCCAGACAGGATGAAGCACGGACAGGAAGAGAAGCTGGGCGATCCGGTCTCCCGGACGGATCCTGACGGGTTCGGAGCCGGCATTCCAGAGAGAAAGAAGAAGGGGACCCGTATAGTCCGAATCCACGATCCCGGTGAGGTTCGCAAGAACCAGCCCGCGGGAGCCCAGCCCGCTCCGGGGAACGATGAATCCGGCCACCCCGGGATCCGAGATATGGATGGAGAGTCCCGATGGCACCTT
>DAIEST010000165.1 GCA_027346125.1 Leptospirillum sp.
CGGACCTCTGCATAGAAAATCCCGACATTCATCCCGATCCCGGCATCCCAGACGAAACTGTTCCCCTGGCCGCCATAGCTCGTCGCGTAGTTGTATCCGGCCTCTCCCAGCGCATACAGGGAAAAGAGATCCGCGACATTGAGGAATGTGTACTGGAGACCCAGGGTCACCGGAACCAGATCCATCGCGGGCGTTCCGGTCAGCCGGATGAAATCCCCCTGCCCCCTGAGCGCCCAGCTGTCGGTCAGGTGGAGCGTGGCCAGCACGCCCGCCCCCCATCCGGCGCCACCATAGTTGGTGCTCTGGTTCAGGATCGTCCCTTCGCCGGACAGATCCCCGATCCCCATTCCCTGGACAGACAGCGTCAGGGGCAGGACCGCCGCTTCGGAAGAACGGACAATCCCCTGGAACATCAGCATGACCAGAACGCCCAGAAGAACCAGCACTCCCCGAAGTCCGCCCCGGCCGATCCGGGACACCTGTCTTTCCTTGTTCATGGACAGCTCCTTTCCTGAACAGCAATGACTTCCCCGCCCCGACCGCGGCTCAAGAAACGCACGATTCCCGTCGCAACGCATCTCGACCGGCACGGGACAACGACCACCAATACCCGATGTTAGCCCAGCTTCCCCAAAAAGCAAACCATTTTCCGACTCCGCGACTCCGTCACGGTGTCCGGAACGACCGACGCCCTTGCCAGGAGGTCATTTCAGCAAATGGTCCCGAATATCCAGCGGAACGATCAGAAGGGGGAAATCGGTCAGCCGGCGGGCGATCTTTTCGGCAGTGGACTCAAAGCCCGGCCGCCATGCCGACTGTCCCAGAAGAACGAGCCTTGGACGGATTTCCCGACACCTCCCCACAAAGTACCCGGTCCATTCGCCGGGGGAATCCTCTTCCAGGAATCTCCCCCCAAAGGAGCGGGTCAGTTCGGCAAGTTTCCGGGAATACTGCCCCTCCGTTGCCCCTGCTCCCTTCCGGACAAACAGCACCACAAGCTCCAGGCTCAGTCGTTCCGAAAGCATCGCCCCTCTCCGGATCAGTGCACCGTCTTCCGGACGATCCGAAACCCCGGCCAGAAGACAGCCGCCCCTGCCCGGCTGGATGACCCGGGAGCCGGCCCCCTCCGAAACGCATTTCATGGCAAGCTCCCGCAGGGCGGTCAGGTTGTTTTTGGTAAAAAAATTCCGGAGGGCTTCCCCCACTTTCTCGAGAGGATAGATCTTGCCTTCCACCAGACGCGACTGGAGCGCTTCCGGGGTGAGGTCCACAAGGACCACCTCATCCGCAAGCAATGCGATACTGTCCGGGACGGTTTCATGGACGCGGATCCCCGTCTGGAACTCGATCAGATCGTTCAGGCTTTCAAGGTGCTGGACATTCAGTGTGGAGAACACATCGATCCCGGCCTCAAGCAGGCCCAGGACATCCTGATAGCGTTTCAGGTGAAGAGATCCGGGAGGATTCGTATGGGCCAGCTCGTCGACCAGCACAAGCCCCGGCTTGCATGCCAGGATCGCGTCCAGATCCATCTCGCCCAGGACAAGGCCGTGGTATGAGAGGGTCTTCCTGGGAATCTGTCTGAGCCCTTCGGCCATCTTTTCCGTTTCCGGCCGCCGGTGAGTCTCCAGGTACCCCACCACGACATCGGCCCCGGATCTTTTCCGTTCCTGGGCCTCCTGCAACATCCGGTAAGTCTTGCCGATCCCGGCGGCGGCCCCCAGAAACAGCGTAAACCGGCCCTTGACCGGCGAGGAAGAATCAAGAGTCGGCTCTTCCGGAGGATTTTCAATGGAAGGGATGTCCGTGAGGGTGGGAATGAGATGGATTTCCACATCGATCCGGGAAAAATTCCGGAGAACGGAGCGAACCAGCGATTTTCTCCAGGGACGGACCGTACCGGCGTGCCCCAGCACCAGACGCGTGGTCCGGGTCCGTTGAATGAACCGCCAGAGCGTCCATCCGGGATTCCGGGTCCAGAGAAGGGAAAATTTCCCCCCCGCTTCCCGAACCGTTTTCTGGAGGTTCTCGAGAACCCCCTTTTCCATCGGGGAACGCTTTCCCAGAAAAGAGATCCCCCGGAGATGGAGGACGAGAAGCTCTCCTCCCAGTCTCCGGGACAGCGCGCTGCCGTACCCGACCAGTCGGGATACGAAAGGGGAATGGTCCGACACCAGGACGGTCACCCGCTCATAGACTCCTTTCTTTCCCCCCTGTCGGGTCAGTTGGGTATCGAGAACCTTTGCCGCAAACTGGAGCGTCATTTCCCGAAGCTTCACCAGGTTGGATTCCCTGAACGGCCCTTCCAGCGCCCGCTCCGCCTGGCGAAGAGGAAACACCCTTCCTTCGCGGATCCGCCGGATCAGCTCCGAAGGAGGAACGTCCACGACCACGATCTCGTCTGCCTTTTTCAGGAACCCCACCGGAACAGTCTCCCGGACGGGAGAGCCCAGTATCTGGGCGACAGGACCCGCAAGATCCTGCACATGCATCGCATTCATTGTCGTCACGACGCTGACGCCGGCCTCGAGAATTTCCTCGATCTCCTCCCAGCGCTTCCGGTTCCCGGAACCCGGAACGTTCTCATGGGCCAGTTCGTCCACAAAAAGAGTCGAGGGCCGCCTTTTCAGGATGCCGTCCAGATCCATCTCCGCGAAGGACGGGTCCTCTTTGCCGGTCAGGCGGGGAGGGATGTGCTCGAAGAGTTCCGAAAGATCAAGGATCTCCCGTCGCGATTTTCCCTCCAGCCATCCGATGGCAATGTCTACCCCCCGATTCCGGAGAGCGAGGAGGTCCAGCAGGGCCCTCCTCGTTTTTCCGACACCTGGCGCCCAGCCAAGATAGATCCTGAGTCTTCCCCTGCCCATCTTGAGCAGTGTTCCCAAAAGAGGGTCAAAGCGGGAAAAGCCTTCCCGGTCGTCAGTCATCCCTCGCTCCTCCCAGCGTATCCGCCCCCGGACGAAAGAGGCAGCAGAAGATCATCGGCTTCACTGTTCCATAGGATGCCCCGGATTACCCGCAGGATACCATAAGGCCATTCCCGCAACGGACGGTCAAGTGGCCAATTGTCCAGACTTCCGGCTTGGGGTACCGTTCAAGACAGAAGAGAGAAAGAATGATCGTCCCCGGACAGACAAAAACATCCTGAGGTAAACACAAAAATGTAATTATTATTACAAATACAGCGGAACGATTCTCGCAAACGAATCATGAAAAATATTTTATCAAGAAAGATGAACAACTTAATAAATCTGGCACATGTATTGCTTTTATTTATGACGAATGCCTCACTAAAAGAGGAGACCTCACACATGAGACACATAATGGATATCCTGAAAACAGTCATTCGAAAAAAGATCGTAAGCCCTGCACTCCATCTCGGAATGGGCGTTTTTCTCGCCATGACGGGACTCTTCTCCGCACAAAGTTTCGCAGCCGGGATGGACGA
>DAIEST010000243.1 GCA_027346125.1 Leptospirillum sp.
TTTCCGGGGGATTCAAGTGGGGAGCCTCCATGCGTGTCACGGGATTCCGGGGCCCCATCCGAAGGTATCGTGAAGTGATCTTTCTGCAGAAGGTCGTGCGGGAAAACATTGAGGATCATCAAATTGCCGAGGCGGGATAAAGATGAGGGAGTGCTTCGAGGGACCCCACCCTCTCGGTCCGGAGCAGACGTTCCAGACGTAATGCATTCTCGCTTTTACGGATAACGGAAAGATCAAGATTTGATGACATCATCATGAACATCTCCAGATATTCGTTCGACTGAAAGGCAAGGTGGGAAAAAATGATGTTGACAATGTTGTGGTCGTTCTTATAATGGGGTCATGTGGTAGAAAGTGGGGAAACGTGGAGAAAGTATTTCGAGGTCGTTACCAGCATTCTCTGGATGAAAAAGGAAGAGTCGCGATTCCCCAGCGTTTCCGGGAGATTCTTGATTCTCTGGACGGATCGCCCTCTCTCATTGTGACCGTAGAGGCGGACGAATGTCTTGTCGTCTATACCGAATCTGCGTGGAGGGAACTGGAAGAGAAAATTGCGGCGCTTCCCCAGATGAACGAAGACCTCAAGACTTATCTCCGTTTTACCGTCGGATGGGCGACTGACTGCCAGACTGACCGGCAGGGCCGGATCCTGATTCCCCAGCCACTTCGGGAGTATGCCCACCTGGAGAGGGATGTCTGGTTTGTCGGGCTTCTGAACAAATTCGAAATCTGGAACGGGGAACGACTCTCGGAGATGACCCGGAAAGACCGTATCCGTGATGTCTCTCTCTCTCTTTCGGGACTGTTTTGACGGAAGGAGCCCGGTTGGAAGGTCCAATGCTTCCATCGGACCGGATGATTCATCGGTCAGTCATGACTGCCCAGGTGATGGAGTTTTTGTCCATTCGTCCGGGAGCATGGTACGTCGATGCGACATTGGGTCAGGGAGGGCATACGGAAGCGATTCTGGGTCAGGGAGGACATGTGGTGGCATTCGACATGGATCCTGAAGCCATCGGGAAAGCCCGGGCAGAGCTTCTTCCCCGTTTTGGCGACCGGCTTCGTCTTGTGAATGTGAACCACCGGAACATGGGGCAGGTCCTTCGCGAAATGGACCTTCATCCCCGGGGTGTTCTGCTCGACTCGGGATGGGCCATGCCGCAGGCGGACAGTGATGCCGCAGGCTTGTCTTTTGAAGCGACCGGAGCGCTGGACATGAGGATGGATCCGTCTCTGGAAACGACGGCTCTTTCTCTTCTTGAGAACAGTTCGATCGAGGAACTGGCTTCCATCCTTTCCAATTATGGAGACGAGCCGCTGGCAATGGGAATTGCCCGGGCTCTGGCGGAGGCCAGAGGTCGGGGCCGGCTTCCGGGGACCCCGAAGGAACTGGCCGCGTTCGTCAGCGGAGTCTATTACCGGAAAGGGTACCGGAGAAGCCGGAGGCATCCTGCGACACGTACGTTTATGGCCCTTCGCATTGTGGTCAACCGGGAGATCGACTCCCTGGTCCTGGGGCTTTCGGGGGTTCGTCCTCTGCTTGAGTCCGGGGGAAGCATTGTGGTGCTGAGCTTCCATTCCAGGGAAGACCGGGAGATCAAGCATCTGTTCCGGAACTGGAGTCGGGAAGGGCTGGGGAGCCTTCCCTTTTCAAAGCCAAGGACGGCGGACAAAGAGGAGCTTCGTCAGAACCCCCGGTCCCGAAGCGCCAAGATGAGGGTGTTCATTGCGAATTGAGCGGATTCTCCATCCCAGGTTTGCCTGGATTTTTTTCTTCTGCGCCCTCTTGTATTTCATGGGGGCGATGGGTGTTTCGATACTCTCTGTCCGGGCCGATCACGAGATGGCCCGGAACCGGGACGAGATCCGCAATCAGCAGAAACTTCTGAAGTCCCTTCAGATGGAAGAGGCAATGCTGACACGGGAAGCCCGGATCCGGAGCTTTGCCCGGGAGAACGATCTGAAGCGGGTCGCACCCGCCTCGGTCATTTATCTTCCCTAGAGGCGGCGGGACGGAGTCGGATCACCATGTTGTAATCAGTGTCAAAGAGTTTTAGGGAAAATGGGTCGGACGATCCGGGAGGAGTGCGGTGAGGTTCCGGACAACTTGGGTGGTCATCGGCGTTTTGGGAGCGTTTTTTGCCGTGGCTCTCCGTCTGGTGGACGTCCAGTTCATCGACCGTTCCAAGTACAGGGTCGCATCGCTCAGGGAACATCAGCGTTTTCTCCGGATCCGGGGAGAGCGGGGTGTCCTGCTGGATCGGGATGACCATGTTCTGGCAGCCAACCATGAAATTCCCTCCCTTGTTGCCGATCCGGAACTTCTAAGGTCCCGTCTGTCGCCCCGTATCGTGGCCGTCCGTCTTGCGGCCGTTCTTCCCCTGCCGTCTGCCCACATCAGTCAGCTTCTGTCGAAGAAAACCCATTTCATCTGGATCCGTCATGGACTCTCCCCGGCCCAGGTCCGATATTTCAGTTCGCACCATTACCCGGGGCTTTTTGTCGTGGAGGAGGAAAAACGTTTTTACCCCGAAGGGTCTTCTTCCCATACTGTCCTGGGTTCCACCGGACTGGACAATTCGGGGCTGTCCGGGCTTGAAAAAGTCTACGACAATTATCTGAGCGGCAAAAGGGGAGGGCGAATCCTTGAGGTCTCCGCCCGGGGGAAATCGTACTTTTCCCGGGATCAGAAGTCTCCCCAGGGTCTCAGGGGGGACTCGGTCTACACCACGATTGACGGGGGGCTCCAGAAATATGCCCAGGATACCCTTGACGAGCAGGTTGCGACATTCGGGGCCGAAGGGGGAGTCGTTCTGGTGATGGATCCCAGAACGGGGGGGATCCTGGCAATGGCGGCCAACAATTCGGGAATGGGGAAGGTCCTGAATCCTGCGATCTCGATGGTCTACGAACCGGGATCGATCTTCAAGCTGGTGACGGCCAGCGCTGCCCTGAACGAGCACCGTGTCAGCCTGACGGACCACTTCGATGGACACAACGGGGTGTTTTACATCCCGGGCGGAGCCCTTCACGATGATGAACCCTCGAAAAGTCTGACGCTTGGGGAGATCCTGACAAAATCCAGCAATATCGGCATCTCCCAGGTCGGTCTTCGCCTTGGTCCCGATCTTTTTTATCGCTATATCCGGAGTTTCGGGTTTGGCCAGAAGACAGGCGTCGATTTTCCGGGAGAGTCGGTCGGGATTGTCCATTCCCCGGATCGCTGGTCCCATCGCTCCATCTACAGCATGTCCATGGGACAGGAAGTCGGAGTAACCCCCATCCAGATTGTGACGGCTGTCAGTGCGATCGCTAACGGCGGTCACCTGATGAAGCCCTATCTTGTCCGTAAGATCGTCGACTATTCCGGACGGACGGTCTATCGGCGGGATCCGGAAGCCAGTCGCCGGGTGATTGCTCCGGAGACCAGCCGGACCCTTCTGGAACTTATGCGCAACGTTGTGGCGCCAGGGGGAACAGGGGTCAATGCCGTCATCCAGGGGTACGAGGTTGCCGGAAAGACGGGAACCGCGCAGGTGTACGATCCGGTGAAACATGCCTATACAAGAAAACGGACCATCGATTCCTTCGTCGGGGTGCTGCCGGTTTCCAACCCCTCTCTCGTGATTCTGGCTGTGGTGGTAAAGCCCAAGAAGCTGTCCTGGGGTGGGACGGTCGCCGCTCCGCTTTTCCGGAAAGTGGCGGAAATGGCCTTGGTCCATTTCCGGATTCCTTCCGACGAGGGAAGTGGTGCTCCGGGACATTCCCTGGGTGTGAAGGTCGTGGCAGAGAGAACTGGCACAACTGTCTCAGAAAAGATAAAATGAAACTGTTCCCGAAGAAGGGGAGTTTTATGCGGACCGGAATCCATTCATGCCCATCCTGAAAATCCAACATGATGTCCATTGGCTCTCGGGCCGTCTTCCGGCTCCCGTCTGGGGAAGCTTCCCCAAAACTGTCGATCATCTTTCCGACCATTCCCGCTCGGTCCTTCCGGAAACCCTTTTTCTCGTCCGTCCGGGCCCAGCCTTCCGATGGGAATTTGTCCTGGACGCCCTGGATCGGGGAGCGACCTTCCTGGTTTCAGACCGGTCCTGTCTTCCCGAGTGGGAGCGCCGTCCGGAACTGAAAAAACGCGTGGAAGCCGTGGCAGGACTGTCGTTCGTCGAGGACATCCAGACCTGGAGCGGACAGTTTGCTTCAGAATGGTGGGGGAATCCTTCCGCTTCCCTGAAAGTCGTCGGCGTCACCGGAACCAATGGCAAGACGACCTCGAGTTTCCTGACCCGTTCGATCTGTGCGGCGAGCGGGCTGTCCTGCGGCCTTCTCGGAACAGTCGTCTTCCAGATGGGAGGCAAGGAGGAGGAAGCTCCCCAAACCACCCCGGGCGCACTCCAGATCCAGTCCTTGTTTGCGCAGGCACGAGCAGGCGGGCTTCTGGCGGTTTCAATGGAGGTTTCCTCCCATGCCCTGGAACAGAACAGGGTATCGGGAACACATTTTTCGGTCGTTCATTTCACAAATCTGACCCGGGATCATCTGGACTATCATCAGGACATGGAGCGGTATTTCGAGGCCAAGCGTCGTCTGGTCGTCTGGCGCAATCCGGATGGTTCCCATCCTGCGGCGGTCATTCATCTGGGGGATCCCAGGGGAAGGAGACTTGTCGGGGAGTTGCGAACGATGAGGCGGGCTGTCCTGTCCTACGGGGAAGATCCGGATGCGGATATCCGACCCCGGGAGGTGGAGGTGGGTCTCTCGGGAATCAGGGGATCTCTCGCGACTCCCCGCGGTATCCTTGAGATCGAATCGTCCCTTTCGGGGCACTACAATCTTCAGAACATCATGGGCGCTGTCGGGACAGGTCTGGCAATGGATCTCCCGACGGAAGGAATCGTCGAGGGGGTGCGTTCCCTTTCAGGGGTTCCGGGACGTTTCGAGCGGATCGATTCGGGACAGGGATTTTCCGTGATTGTCGATTATGCCCACACGGACGATGCGCTGGCCAATCTGCTGGATGCCGTACGACCGATCACCTCTGGACAGGTCGTCACCGTTTTTGGTTGCGGGGGCGACCGGGATCGCGGAAAGCGTCCCCGGATGGGGCGTGTGGCGGGGGAGCGGTCCGACTTCGTGATCCTGACGTCGGACAACCCGAGGACGGAACCTCCGGAAGCGATCCTCGATGAGGTGGAACCGGGAATTCGCGAGACCGGAACGGCCTATCTTCGGATTGCAGACCGGAAAGAGGCTATTTTTGAAGCGATCGGACGGGCCCGTCCGGGCGATTCGGTGGTGATCGCAGGAAAAGGGCACGAAAACTACCAGATTCTGGGACGGGAAAAGATTCATTTCGATGACCGGGAGATGGCCCGGGAAGCTCTGGGAGGCAGTTTGTGAGCCGTAAAGGCAAGGAATGGCTCACGATCGGAGAGCTTCAGGAAATGACCCAGTCCCGTTGGGCTGGCTATTCTCTCCCTCCGGAAACCTCTCTGACAGGGGCGGTGACGGATACCCGTGCCATGGTGCCCGGAAGCGTTTTCGTCGCGATCGAGGGAGAGCGGTTCGACGGTCACTCCTTTCTTCCGGAAGCATTTTCCAGGGGAGCTGTCGTTGCGATGGTCTCCCGGGAAATTCCCGGTGCGGGCCCCCAGCTTGTCGTACCGGATACGCTGCGGGGACTTCAGGGAATCGCACGGGCGGTCCTTTCCCGGCGCTTCGGGGAGGGGAAAAAACTTGTAACCCTTACGGGAACGGCCGGGAAGACGACGACCCGGGAACTGCTTCGGCTGGTTCTTGGAGGAGAGAATGGGCATGTCCATTCCAACCGTCTGAACTGGAATAACGAGATCGGTGTTCCCAGAACCCTCTGGGAATGGCCTCCCGAATCTCCGGAAGCCGTTCTGGAAGTCGGTATCCGAAAACCTGGGGATATGGACTTTCTCGGGCCTATTCTCGTTTCGGATGTGGCGGTTGTGACCTCGATCGGGGAAGGGCACCTTGAGACGATGGGTTCCGTCCACGGGGTCTGGCAGGAAAAATCAAGGCTCCTGGAGTATGTTCGTCCCGGGGGGACGGTTGTCCTGCCCCTCGAAATTCTTGAACGGTTCTCCCTGGCTCCGTTTTTTCAGAAACAGGATCTGAATATTGTCCTTGTCACGATGACTCTTCCCGAAACGAACCCGGACACCGTATTTCTCTCTCCTCTTCCTTCCGGAGCCTCGGTTCTGGAAGGAAGGGTCAGCGTGGACGGGACGGGGGGGTGGCATCTGTCCGGCCGGTTGGGAACGGAGAGCTTCGAATGCCTCCTCCCTTCCCCTTCATCGCTGCTGGCGATGGATGCGCTCCTGGCCCTTGCGGCCGGCCGGGCACTTGGAGTCCCTCTTTCGGAAGGAGCCACCCGGATCCGGTCATTCCATTCCCTTCCGGGACGGATGCAGGTCTCGCGGACACCGGAGGGTGCGATTCTCCTTCTCGACCACTACAATGCGAATCCCCTGTCGATGGCAGGGGCTTTCGACTGGGCATTCCGGATCTGGAAAAAGGAGGCCGACCGGAAAGGCCAGGAGCTTCCGGGAAAGTTTCTGGCAGTTCTGGGGGACATGCTGGAGCTTGGGGAAGAGTCCGCCTCCCTTCATCGGGAGATCGGGACCGAGGCTTCGTTTTTCCCGTTTTCCGGAATCTTTTACAAGGGACATTTTTCCGGGGCCTTCCGGGAAGGGTTTGAGCATGGCGGCGGATCTCCTTCCATCGTGCAGGACATTCCCGGAGAGGGCAATCTTCCCGACGGGTTTTTCCCTCCTCTCGCGGCGGGGGATGTCGTTCTTGTCAAGGGATCCCGTGGAATGCATCTCGAACGGGAAGCCGCTCTCCTTGGCGAGGGGGCCTGATGCTGTTCCAGCTTTTCCATCTGCACCAGGAAATCCCGTTTTTCAATATTTTCAGGTACATCACTTTCCGGGCGATCTATGCCACGGTCACTTCCATGTTGCTTCTCCTGGTGCTGGGTCCCTGGCTCATCCGGTGGCTGAGGCGTGTCCAGGTCGGACAGGAGGTCCGGGACGACGGACCGAAGTCCCATCTCTCCAAACAGGGAACGCCCACGATGGGCGGGGTGCTGATCCTTCTGGGCATTTTCGTCTCCACCCTTCTCTGGGCGGATCTGTCCGACCGGTACGTCTGGATGGTCCTGATCAGTCTGGGGGTGAACGGAACGATCGGTTTTCTGGACGATTACCTGAAAGTGGTCCGGAAAAAGTCGAAAGGGCTTCTGGCATGGCAGAAGTTCAGTCTCCAGATCGTGACGGGAGTGCTTCTGGTCCTCTGGTATCTGTACGTCTCAAACGGTGACACCCGGATTGTGGTGCCCTTTCTGAAGGTACTGAATCCCGCGCTGGGACTCTTCTTTCTGCCGTTTGCTGTCGGCGTTCTGGCGGGGACGGCCAATGCCGTCAATCTGACGGACGGTCTTGACGGACTTGCGATCGGTCCGGTCATTGTGGTTTCCCTGGCCTTCATGGGAATCACTTATGTGACGGGGCACCATCTCTTTGCCCGCTATCTCGAAATTCTCCATGTCCCTGGCGCGGGAGAGCTGGCGATTGTCTGCGGCGCGATGGTGGGGTCGTCCCTCGGGTTTTTATGGTTCAACTCCTATCCGGCTTCCATCTTTATGGGCGACGTCGGCTCCCTGGCGCTTGGGGGGGGGATCGGCATGATGGCGATCATCACCCGCCAGGAATTGCTTCTGGTTGTTCTCGGCGGGATTTTTGTCGCCGAGGCGGTTTCTGTCATCGCCCAGGTACTGTCTTTCAAGATCCGGAAAAAACGGGTTCTCCGGATGGCACCCCTGCACCATCATTACGAACTTGGGGGTCTGGAAGAGCCCAAGGTGATCGTCCGGTTCTGGATCGTCTCGATTATTCTGGCACTGATCAGTCTCAGCACCTTCAAGCTCCGTTGACCGAAGGAGATCCGATGACCGAAGAGTTCCGCCCCGCCCTGAAACCGGGAGATCCATTGACTGTCCTGGGTGCGGGGAGGTCCGGTGTCGCAGCGGCTCGACTGGCCCGCTTCCTGGGTCATCCGGTCCGACTGGTGGATGAGGGGAACGGGCTCTCGGGGGAACTTGCGGAAACGCTGGTCCGGCTGGGTGTGTCGGTGGAGACGGGGTATGCCATCACCCCTGCCTGGGTCTCGACCCTTCCGTTCGCGATTGTGAGTCCGGGGCTTCCCCCGATGAAGTGGGCGGGGGAAGAAGCCCCCCTTTTCCGGAAGAATGTCATGGGCGAGCTGGAATGGGCCGCGATGCAGACCGACGTTCCAATGGTGGTGGTGGGAGGGACGAACGGAAAATCGACCACCTCGGCTCTTCTGGCCCGTCTTCTGGAATCGGGAGGGGAACGCCCCTTTCTGGGTGGAAACTTTGGTACGCCACTGTCGGAAATGGTTCTCGAATGCCTGGAATCGGGAGAGGCCCGGTATAGCGCTGCCGTGGTCGAACTGTCGAGCTTTCAGGCCGAAACGCTCGGTTCCCTGTCTCCCAGAGTGAATCTTCTTCTGAATATCACGCCGGATCACCTGGATCGCTATCCTTCCTTCGACTCTTACCGCTCGGCCAAGTGGAATGCCTTCAAGACGCAGTCACCCGAGACGTGGGCGGTCTTGAACGGGGATCCTTCCTCCGGGATTCTTCCGATTCCTGGCCTGCCGTGCCGGACAGCCTTTTTTTCACTGGAACCGGAAGAGTCGCCCGACAATGCGCCCGGGCTCGTGATTTCCCGGGAAGGGGACAAGGCCCGTCTCAGGGGAGTTCCGGAATGTCCGGAAATTTCCTGGAATACGGGACGTTTTTCCCTGGAAGGTCATGGAAACCGGCAGAACATGGCCGCGGCCCTTCTGGGTGCGGCTCTTTTTTTCCTCGACCGGGGAATCCCTCTGTCCGGTCTTGAAAAATCGTTCGAAGAGGTTATTGCTTCCTTCCGGGGCCTTCCTCACAGGATGGAGCCGGTCGGGGAGTGGAAGGGAATCCGTTTCATCAACGATTCGAAGGCCACCAATGTCGATTCGACCCGATTGGCCCTCAGGGGTTTTCGGGAAGGAAACCCGTCGCTCCACCTTATCCTGGGGGGAAGGGACAAGGGGGCTCCCTATGAACCGCTTCGACAGGAGATCGTCCGGTCGGTCAAATCCATTGTCGCACTGGGAGAGGCCAGGGATCGGATCAGGAAGGAACTGGGAGACCTGGTGCCCTTCCAGGTGGCCCAGTCGCTGGAGGAAGCCGTGGAACTTGCTCTGGGAAGGGCTACTTCCGGGGATCGGATTCTTCTTTCCCCGGCGTGTTCCAGCTACGACATGTTTCACGGGTACGAAGAGCGCGGACGGATTTTCAGGGAGATTGTGGAGCGGTTCATCGCCAAACGGACGGAAAAGAACCCGGGAGGACAGTCTTGACACCGGTGGTCCATCCGGAACAGGGAACGGCTTTTGAAGCCGTGCTCCACGATCCTCCCCATGTCCCTTCCCAGAAAGTGGACATGATCCTGTTTTTTTCGGTCTTTCTCCTTCTGTGCATCGGCATGGGAATGGTGATGTCCGCGGCCCTGGCCACCAACCAGCCATTCCGGTTGTTCAGCCGGCAACTGATTTCCGTCGTCCTTGCGCTTGCCGTCATGCTGGGGATCGCAAGAATCGACTATCATCGCTGGATCCAGTGGAGATTGCCGATCTATGCCGGAGGTGTGGGGGTATTGCTCGCCC
>DAIEST010000277.1 GCA_027346125.1 Leptospirillum sp.
AAGCCTTCTTCGGCCGATTGAGGCATTCCCGGACCCGTTCCCAAGGAAAAAGTTGGAAATCAGGACGCTCTCATGGCTCCGATGCATTTTTTCAGCTCTTCGGACATGCGGTCGGGGGAGAGACGGCATTGGACCCCGTGCTCCGGAAGCACCCGATTCGAAACGGAACCGGACAAGCCTTTCCATGGGCGTTATCTGTTTTTCCCAGTTGAACCAGCATGTCGGGCTCGAAGCCTGTTCGTCCAAACGGCACGCGTCCATTTCCATTTCGTGTTTTTCTGGTTCAACTCGTTTTCGTCGGCTTGTGTGTTCCAATTTCTATAAACCCGGTTGCTTTTGGAAAAGTCCTGCGAGATTTTCCAGTGAGCCCGACCAGCCGTGATGATGTCCGTCGCGGGTTCCGACATCCCCGAACCCTTCGTGGAGCAGGATCACTTCGGTGCCTTCGTCAACGTCCCGGAACGTCACCGTGACCGTACTCTTCGAAGCCGGATTCCCGAGCATCGACCACGTAAAGGAAAGTTCTTCGTCGGGCCGGATCGTCCGGTAGACCCCTTCAAACACGGGCGTCATGAAGATTCCTTTGGGGTTGTCTCCAGCCATCTCGATCCGCCAGGCCCCTCCAACCTTGGGGTCCGTTTTCGCAAGTGTCACCCGCATTTTTCCGGGAGCGAACCATTTCTTCAGGAGTTCCGGTTCGAGCCAGGCCCGAAATACCTCCGTCCTCCGGGCCTTGATCGTTTTCTTGATCTCCAAACCGACTTTTTCCTTCATGTGGAATCTCCTTCTTCCAATAAGTTCCGGAGCGCTTCGAGACGATCGTTCCAGAACTGTTCATAATAGGAAATCCATTCATTCGCCGTTTTGAGCGTTTCCGGGTTGAGACGGACGAACTGGTGGCTCCCTTCCTTTCGCCGGTCGATCAGGCGGGCCATTTCAAGCACCTTCAAATGTTTCGAGATGGCCGCAAGCGACATGCGGTAGGGCTGGGCGATCTGTCCTACGGTTTTTTCCCTTCCTCCGAGATCGCGCAGGATCGACCGGCGGGTCGGATCGGACAGGGCATGGAAGATGTGATTGAGTTCCTGGGTTTTATATTTAACCATATGGTTAAATATATCCTCTCCTGAAATAAGTGTCAACCATTTGGTTAAATATTTTCAGAGGGATTTTGGGGAAAACAAAGCACGAAGGCGAAGTGAACCCTTCGGGAAAGCGACGATGTACACACCCTGCAGCGCATCGCCAGAACGGGACGGGTGCGTTACACCGATGAACGCCTGAACAAGCTCTGTACAGAGAACAAAAAAGGGGCGGCTGAAACCGCCCCTGAAGGGTCCGATGGGAAAAATGGGAAGGAGCCGGTCTTCCTGTCTCTTACCGACAGTCTGACGCCCGACCGGCGAACAGGGGAGGGATCAATCCGAAGCAAATTGGCATGTGTGCATGGGGGGGCAGGCTTCTGTGGCTGGCCCATCGGACCTGATCATGTCCGGAAACAAGGCAACCAGAGGACCTGCTCCCCTTTGAGCAAATCCTCCAAAAATTTTGCCAGGTTTCTGAACATCGTGTTTCAACTGGAACTCTTCCTTTCCTGTATCGAAGGCAAAGACTGGAACCTGATCGATAGGTCCCACGCATGATGTTATAGAAGAAGATTCTGGAAAAATGATGGAAGATTCCAGGAAAAAGATCGGGCAGATTTTACCAGGACAATCGGTCTGCACGGTCATGCCCAAAATACGCTGTAAGATTTCTCCCGTTTTTCAGTCCATCAATCATTGATAAATCCATCCTTTTCGAACCAGGAGTTTTTCAAGTTCCACCGCAACGGTTACGACCGAAGCTACAGCGAAAGATGCGACAAGCTCGCCTCCCGTCAGAGGCTGAGTTCCAAAAACAGCATTCAGGGCAGGGACATAGACAATGGCCAACTGGATCAGAATCGTCAGAAGAACCGCTGCGAGAAGCCATCGATTCTGAAAAAAAACCCGCCCGAACACCGGTTCCCGGTTTTTCCGGATTGAAAGAATATGTCCCATCTGTGTGAACGTGAGAACCGTGAATGTCAGTGTCCTCCAGTGATCGGAGCCGGCGCGGTAGGACCATGCCTGGGTCAGGAGCGTGAGGCTTCCGATCAGGAAGCCCATCACGACCGTATGTTGCCAGAGCCCTCTCGAGAAGAGACCTTCGGAGGGAGGGCGAGGAGGTTCCTCCATCATTCCCCGTTCTTCCGGTTCGACGGAAAGAGCCAGTCCCGGAAGACCGTCTGTCACAAGGTTGACCCAGAGGATATGGATCGGAAGAAGGGGGATCGGAAGTCCTGTCATCGAGGCCAGAAAAAGTGCGACGATCTCGCCCAGATTGCATGTGAGAACATATTTCACAAACTTTCGGATATTGTCGTAGATGCGTCGTCCTTCCCTCACGGCAACCACGATCGATGCGAAATTGTCATCGAGGAGAATGATGTGTGCGGCCTCCCGGGCGACATCGGTACCGCTCTGCCCCATCGCAATTCCGACGTTCGACCGCTTGAGAGCCGGAGCGTCGTTGACCCCGTCTCCGGTCATGGCAACAAATTCACCCTTATTCTGAAGGGCCTGAACGATCTTCATTTTCTGTTCGGGACCGACCCGCGCATACACCCGAATCATCTTGACTGTCGCCTCGTAGTCATCCATCGGAAGTTCGGAAAGCTCCTCCCCGATCATAAAGCGATCCTCAGGCCTCAGTATCCCGAGCTGACCGGCAATGGCCCGAGCGGTAACAGGATGGTCTCCGGTAATCATCACGACCTGAATCCCGGCACTCTGGCACAATTTCAACGCCTGCCCCACTTCGGGACGAGGCAAGTCAAGAAGACCGACCAGAGCGAGGAAAGTGAGATCCTTCTCCATCCTGGATTCCGGAGAAGGATCTCCCGGAGGATATTCCCTGGACGCGAAGGCGAGCACACGGTATCCTTCCTCTGCCAATTGTCGGGCCACAGACAGGATCCGCTCCGGATCGATCGGGCGATTTCCGGATCGACAGGCTTCCATGAGGCACCGTTCGACCACTCTTTCCGGAGATCCTTTTGTGAAGGAGAGCGACCCTTTTTCTTCCCGGTGAAGAGTCGACATCAGGCTTCTCTCCGACGAAAAGGGGATTTCGGAAATCCGGGGCAATTCCCCCTCGATGAGAGCCTTGTCGTACCCCACTTTCCTGGCAATCTCATACAGGGCCGTCTCCGTGGGGTCCCCCAACAACTTCCCCGAAGAGTCCACGACGGCATCGTTTGAAAGGGCCATCCCTTTCAACAGGACGGGCCAGGGAGAGATTTTCGGAAGAGCGCCCGTCTCTTGCGAAAGATCCCGGAACATCTCCCCTCCCGCAAAGATCCTGTCGACCTTCATTTTGTTCTGGGTCAGGGTTCCTGTCTTGTCCGTACAGATGAACGTGACCGATCCCAGGGTTTCGACGGCGGACAGGCGGCGGATCAGAACATTCATCTGTACCATCTTCCTGGCTCCGAGTGCCAGGGAGAGATTGACGACGGCCGGAAGAGCCTCCGGAATGGCAGCGACTGCCAGACTCACAGCAGTCAGAAACATGAGGGCAGGTTTTTCATGGTGGAGGATGCCGATCAGGAAGAGCACCGCCGACAATGCCAGGATCCCGACCGACAATCGCCGCCCGAAATCAGTGAGCCGAACCTGAAGAGGGGTTTTGCTCTCAGCCGCTTCACTGAGGAGAGAAGCGATTTTCCCGAGACGGGTGTTCGGACCAGTACCGACGACGATCCCGGTCCCTCGTCCGTAGGCTACAACCGAACCTGCATAGGCCATGTTGACCCGGTCGGGAAGCGGAGTTTCCCGGGGAAGGACCTGGATCCCTTTTTCGATCGGGACAGACTCCCCAGTCAAAAGGGATTCGTCGATCCTGAGCCGCGACACTTCGATCAGTCGAAGGTCGGCTGGAACCCGCTGCCCCGCCTCCAGGAAAACGATGTCTCCGGGAACCAGTTCCGTGTACGGGATGGTCACCGGACGATGATCCCTGACGACCCTGGCTTCCGGAGCCCCCAGTTTCTTCAAAGCCTGAATCGCCCGTTCGGCCCGGTATTCCTGGACGAATCCCAAGATACCGTTCAACATGACGATAACTGTGATGACGGCCGTGTCCCGGGCTTCTCCCATAACCCCTGAGAGTATGGCAGCCCCGATCAGGATCAGGATCATGAGATCCGAGAATTGCCGGAAAAAAATCCGGATCGCTCCGGGTCTTCCGGCTTCCTTGAGACTATTCTTTCCTACCCGATTCAGTCTTTCTTTCGCGTCGGACGATGAAAGCCCCCGGTCGGACAGGACGCCAAAGGAAGCCAGGATCGTCCCAAGCGGCACGGAATGCCAGGGATCCGATCCGGATTCCTCAATCCCTTTGGGGGCGGAGGGGGAAACGAAAAGATTCTTGTCCACATTTTTCCATTCTGGGCAAACGATGGGGAGAGCCCCATCGATGATCCCTCTGCAAGGAAAGAGATTTTAGCGAACCGTAGTCGGACCGGGCGCAAGAACAGGTCTGATCTCTCGGAAAAGTCGGTGTTCAGGCCCCTTGCGGTCTCCGCTGCAGGGCCACCTGGAGGAGAGACGACGGATCCGTTGATCTGGCAAAGCTCCCGGGAGTTGGACATCGGCCGGAAGCCGAAGACAAGAGAGACAAAGGAGGGGTTATGCGACAAACAGAAGCGGTGCGAATTCGAAACTCCGCCACAACTCCTTTTCCGCCCTTCCGGAAAACGAAGGCCGGTGCGACCGTCATCTTTTTATCCAGCCCTCCCCGGATGGTATTATAAAAAGAGAGTGCCCGTTTCCGGATCGTCCCGGACAACTCTTGAACGGAATCCGTACCCCCAACCCAGTCAATCCCATCAACAAGATCCGATGCCCTGATGGAGGATCTTCCAGATTCTGAAAAACCCCGTCAACATGACCAACCTATTGAACTGGATCTTCGTCAGCGTTCTGTCAATCGCTCTCCTTTTCCTCCTCTCTCTGTGGATGCTCCTGTTTATTCCCGCTGATTTTTTCCACAGGCTTCCGGAAAACTCCCATCGGGGACGAATGG
>DAIEST010000284.1 GCA_027346125.1 Leptospirillum sp.
TGGACCATCTACTCTCTCGGTCTGGCATTGGGGAAGGGGGGAGTGCTCCTTCCGTGGATCAGCGCATGGTTTGCGAACATGATCGTTTTTTTCGTGAGCATCTCGCTGTTTTTGCTCTTAAACCGCTCCTGAAGGAGATCCGATGTCCCAAATCCGTCCTGCCTCCCCGAAGGGCAACCAAGGGGTTCTTCTCTTCAATCTGGGAGGCCCGGAAACACTCGCAGATGTCTACCCCTTTCTCCTGAACCTCTTTTCCGACCCCGACATTTTTCGGGTACCGCGCATGATTCAGCCGTTGATCGCCCGGGTGATCGCCCGTCGACGGGCCCCAAAAAGCCAGGAATACTATCGCCTGATCGGAGGCGGGTCTCCTTTGCGGAAAATCACCGATGAACAGGCCCGGTTGCTGGAAGAGGCCCTGAATCCCGTGGATGCGGAACCTCTCTGGAAGGTGCGGGTCGGAATGCGCTACGCTCCCCCGCGAACCTCGGATGCAATCCGGGAACTGGTGGAATCCGGGGTCGACGGACTGGTCTTCCTCCCTCTTTATCCCCAACGGTCGAGAACCACGACCGGATCTTCCTTCCGCGAAGCCCTGAGCGAAGCGAAGAAGATCGCGCCGGATCTTCCCGTCCGGAGCATCCCGTCCTGGCCCGTCTACCCCCCATACATCCAGGCTCTGGCCGAAACCGTCGAAGATGCCATAAGCCAGATTCCGGCGAACGAACCCGTTCACATCCTCTTTTCCGCCCATGGCATTCCGGAGTTTCTGGTGACCAGGGAAAAAGACCCGTATGAGGCCGATACCGAGGCCACCGTTTCCGCGGCCATGCAATTTCTTCATATGCGTCATCCCGATCGCACACTGAGACATCATCTGGCTTACCAGAGCCGGGTCGGCCCTCTCAAATGGCTCGGGCCGGAAACCCGTCTCGAACTTTCCCGACTGGCCGGAGAAGGTGTCCGGAACCTGATCATGGTGCCGGTCAGCTTCGTGTCGGACCACCAGGAAACCCTCTACGAAATGGATATCCTTTACGGACAGATGACCCGGGATCTCGGCTACAAGACATTTCTGCGGGCTCCTTCCCTCAACACCCGCCCTTCGTTTATCCGGGCCCTGGCCTCCCTTCTCCGGGAAACATCCACTCCCCCCTGCCCCTGCGCTCCGTGCTTCTGTGCTTGCGGGGCCTGTCCGGCGCGGCCCGGGTAGGAAAAACTCATGGAAAAAGAATTCCCCCTGCCGGAATCCGTCCGGTTCGACTTCACCGCCTTCCGGGAACCCGATTTCCCGGAAAACCGGGAGTGGTGGATATCGATGGGAAATGGGGGCTATCTGTCCGGAACCCTGCTCCATTCCCTCTCCCGGGGGTACCATGGGCTGGGCATCCTGGCAACGGCACCTCCGGTCGGAAGGACACTTTTCTGGGTCAAGTGGGATGGATGGATCGAGGACGGCGGACAACGGATCCCCCTGACATCCAATCATTGGCAGGACGACTCCTGGAACCCCGAAGGGTTCCGGTTTCTTGCGTCGTTCACCCTCAAAGGACGAATGCCTGTCTGGAAGTATCAATGGAGAGACCGGCGCCTGACCGTGCGGATCTGGTTCGACCCCTCCCTCCGGTCCACAATCCTCTCTTTTCTGCTGGACGCGCCCGAACCTCTCGATCTCGACCTCCATTTCTTCTTCAACCACAGGGACCATC
>DAIEST010000002.1 GCA_027346125.1 Leptospirillum sp.
CTCGTGGATACGTTTCGCGGCAAGCCGTTCCTTCCCGGAAGAGGGGGCCTGATCCTGCTTTTCTTCGGGATTGCCACAGCCATGCAGACGGTTTTCAACCTGTTTCGGTTCAGCCATCTTCTGACTCCCAGGTCGGTGGCCATTTTCACCGCCGTATTTGCCCTGGTGTTCGGGCTTTACTGGGGAGGACTCCACTGGTTCGATCAACTTCTCGGACCGTTGACCCATGTTCCGGAGATGGCAACAAAAGATCACGGATGGAAGTTCTTCTATCCGGTCACGTTTGTCACAATGGGATTCATCCTGGTTGCCGGATGGGTTTTCCTGGCCCGCGAATCTCCCGTCTCCCGTTTCGTTCCCAACAGGTCTCCCTGGACGGATCGCCTCCACGATTTTCTGGATCAGGTGTTGTATGGAGAATCGTTTTCCCGGAGGCTCCTGCTCCTCCCCCTCGTCCGTCTGTCCGGGACTGTCCGTCGCGTTCACGAACGGTTGAGTCCGGCAAGACCTCCGGTTCCCGAATTGCCGGGAGAACTGGATGGTTAGGTCGAGTCTGCCCGTCCTGATGGATGGACTGCTGTGGCTTCCCCTGACCGGTGTCCTTCTGGTGCGGTTTTTTTCCCGGAACTCCGGCCGTGTCCGGAAGATTTTCTCCGGAATCCTCTGGGGAGAAGTCGCTCTGGCCACGGTTGCGGGAAGGTCGCTGATCGGATCCGGTTCCCCGATGGCTTTACGGATGCTGTTCCCGGTTCTGATCCTGCTTGCGCTGTGCCTTCCCGTCGGACTCATCGGCCGGGGCGAATCCCGCCAGGGCCGGGAAGAGGGTCTGCCCGTCCTTTCGTTGCTCATGCTGTTTTTTTCCGCGGGGTTCCTGCTTTCTCCTTCCCCGGTCTGGTCGATCGCGTTCTGGGGAGGACTTCTGTTCACTGCGGGAAAAGTGGCGGAGACTTTTCCCTGCGGAGCGGAGGAGAGACGGGAACCGTTGCGTCCCGCGATCCTGTTGTCGCTCTTCCTGTTTCCCTTGTCGCAGGCACTGTCCGGACGACTTCCGTTCTTTCCGTCCGTCGGTCCCGGACAGGCGGGCCTGTCCGGGGGGGCTTTCGGTCTTTCCGTACTGGCGTTCCTGGTATTCTGTCCCTTTTTCCCGTTCCAGCGTTGGCTGTCTTTCGTTCCGGTTTCGGGAGGACTCACCGGGTGGATCGCCGTCCGTTTTGCCCTGTTCCTTCTTTCGGTCTTCGGAGTCCTCCGGTGGGCGCTTCCGCTGGAAAACCCGTCTTTTTCGGAAAGCCTGCCCGTTCTGCTGGGGCTTTCCTTTCTGGCACAGCTTCAGGGAGGACTTCTGGCGCTTGGCGAACCGGTTTTGAGGAAACGGATTTCGGCATTGGTGTTTTCCCAGACCTCGCTTTCCATACCGGCCCTCTTCCTCGCCGGACGCGACCGCCCCTGGGTCGTCGCGGTGCTTTCGATCTCGCTGATGATGCCGGGGCTTCTCCTTGCTGTCGTTTCCGATCATCTTGAACGCGAAACGCGAAGGCAGCGCTTCCGCGACTGGAGCGGACTACACCGGTTCATGCCGAGGGCGGACCGGTTGTTCCTGGTCGCCTCCATCGCATTTTCCGCCGTTCCCGGTTTCGGTGCGTTTTCCGGTCTGGTGCTTGTCGGAACAAATCCTGCACTGTCCTCTCTTTGGATCTGGTCTCTCCTGCCGCTGGCCGGGATTGTCCTGGTTCAGGCCGTCCTCTGGAAAAGCTGGGAATCCATTTTCCTGGGGCCTTCTTCTTCCAGTTTCCCGAGTCCGCGGGATCTTCCCTTTCCCCTGTCCTGGAAACTCGTGGCCTTTCTCGTTCCGGTCCTGCTGATGGGAGCCTTTCCGGGTATTCTGGAAGAACTCTTCCGCTGGAAGGGAGGTCCATAAGATGTTGCCGTCCTTTTTTCTTCCGGAAGAACCCTCCAGGCGCAACCTCATCATCGAGCTTCGCGCCCGGATCCGGTTGGCTCTGGGAATGATGCCGGACACCTGGCCCATGGAAACTTTCATCCATCACAATCCCCTCAACGGACTGGAGGACATGCCTTTCGAGGAAGCGGTCCTGTTGGGGGAAGAGCTGTTCGGAGGAAAGGGGTACCCCGACCGGGGGTTTTTACGGGAGGCTGTCCGGACAGGCCGGATGACCCGTCGGGATCTTCTGGAAACCCTGCCGGTTTCTGTCTCCCGGAACGGACCGGAGGAGCTTTCCTGCCGGATCGGAGACCGTTCCGTCTCCTTTGCGGCGTTCTGTGCCGCCCAGTTTCTGGTTTCTCCGGATCTTCCGGGCTTTGCGCCCGAAGGTCCCGCAGATGGGACGAACCCCTTTCTCCTGTCGGGGGTTGAAGGGGAGCAGATCGTCGGGGCACTGGCAAGAAGTTTTTCGGAGCTGGGACTTCCCTGTCGCGAGGAGTCGATCCGGGCGGAATTGATCCGCCTGGCCCCCTTTGCCCGGATGGAAAAACTCGGGAGTCCGGCGCCATTGCTCCAGAATCCGTTGGACCCCATCGTTTTTATGGAACGGGAACTGGCGGCACTGGGATCCCGGAGAACGTTCTCGGACTGGATCGATCGTCTGTCGGGCAGTTCCGTCCGGGAACAGGTGGACCGTATCCTCAGCGATGCGGCGGCACTGTTTCTCGACGAAGGCCAGGCTTTCTGGCCCCTTCCCATGCGGGAGAGAGGGTTCTATGCCCTTTTTCGGGAAAGATGGGCCCGGCGACCCTCGTTCTGTGCGGAGAACGAAGGATTTTCTGAATGGTTTTCCGCTCTCCCCGACTCTGCCGAGGAGGCGTTGCTCCACATCCTGGAGCGATGGGGCGTTCCAAAGTCGAACTGGGTCGCCCTGTTTGCCCGGGAACTGGCCCTTCTTCCGGGGTGGGCGGGAACGATCAAGTGGCGCTCGGAGCATCCCGAAGAGGCAGGATCTTCCCTTCTCCGGATCCAGCCGTCGGAATGGCTGGCCCTGAGGCTGGCCCTCGAAGCGTTCCTGGTGGAAGAACGCTGTCTGGAGACCTGGGGCACCCGTGCCTCCCGACAGGATCTGCTGGCTTTTTTCCGGAGGACCCCGGAAGAGTTCTGTGTCCGGTGGATGCGCCAGGATCCGGCTCTGCCTCTTTCCCTGTGCATCGCGATCGACCGGACGGAGGAGGGTTCCGGGGGATGGGGGAGAACGCCGGAAGCCTGGAAGGATCTCTGGATCCGGATCCAGCACAGCCGCTCCCGTTCCCTTGAAGACGGAAGCGCCATGCTTCTGGCGTTGCTCAAGCTCTGGATCTTTGAAGACCTTCCTCTTTCCGTCCCGGAGGGGGGGGATGCTGCCTGGGTTTCCGTCCTGAAAGACTGGTTTGTCCGGATTCCTTCGGAACAGTTTGGTTTCTGGGGGCTGACGGCCTACGAGAAGGCGTTCCGGGATCGCTTTCTCCAGAGCCTTTCCGAACGTCCCTGCCGACCTTTGGATGCCGGGGAACCCCAATCCCTGGCGGGCCTCGACCCCCCTGTCCGGGCGCAGGTCCTGTTCTGCATCGACGTCCGGTCCGAGGGGATCCGGCGCCATCTGGAGCAGATCGGTCCCTATGAAACGATCGGTCTGGCCGGTTTCTTCGGTCTGCCGATCCGTTTCAGGGGGTTCGGAACGGATCATGTCCAGACGCTGGCTCCGGCGATCATGGCTCCCCGCCATCTCTTCTGGGAGCTGCATCGACCGTACCAGCTGAAGTCGGTCCGCGTTTTCTTCCGGGGACGAAGATGGCTTCGCTGGATGAACCATCTCATCCATGAGATGAAGAACAATGTGGTGACCCCCTATGTCTTTGTCGAGGCGATCGGATGGATGTCCGGACTTCCTCTCTTCGGAAAGACATTTGTTCCCGGTTTGTACCACCGCATGATCTCCGTTGTGGAAGGTGTCTTTCTTCCGTCCGTTTCCACGACGATCCCGATCGACAAGATTTCGGAAAAGGAGGCCCGGGAGATTGTCCTGACAGAAGAGCGGAACATCATCCGCCAGGTCCTCGCACGAAAATGGGGAGATCGGATCCGGAGCATTCCCCAAGGGGTGATGGAGGAGTTCCGCTTTCTGGTGCTGACGGGAGACTCCCATCGGACGGAATCCCGCTCCGTGGGTTCCACGCTGGCCCGATTCCTGAATCTCTCTCCCGACGAGGAATCCGACCTGATCCGACAGCTCAGGGAGGTTCGCCAGATGACTCCCAAGCGCTCGGAACACCGCCTCGAAGAACTTTCGCGAATGGGAATGACCTTCGCGGAACAGGTCGCCTTTGCCGAAACGGCGCTCACCCTGGCCGGACTGGTGAGGGGATTTTCCCGGCTGGTCGTGTTCGTGGCCCATCGGAGCACCTCCGACAACAACCCTTACGAGTCCGCACTGGACTGCGGGGCCTGCGGAGGGCAGGACGGAACGCCGAACGCCCGGGTGGCGGCTGCGCTTCTCAACCGGACGAACGTACGGATCGCTCTCGCCAAGCGGGGGATCCGGATTCCGGACGAGACATGGTTCATGGCGGGAGTGCACGATACGACGACGGACGCGTTCCGGTTCTTCGATGCCGAAGATTGGCCGGCGACGCACAATCAGGACATCGGGGAATTCACGAAGGAGATCCGTCTGGCAGGAATCCGCGCGGCGGACGAACGGCTCCGCACCCTTCCGGGAGATCCTCCCGGACGTCTTGAAGACGTTCCGGCCCGGGTCCGCTTCAGAAGCCACGACTGGGCCGAAGTCCGTCCGGAATGGGGCTTGTCCGGAAATGCGGCCTTCGTGATCGGAAAAAGGGCCTGGACGCGGGGACTGGACCTCTCATACAGGGTCTTTCTCCAGGAGTACGACGACCGTGACGATCCGTCCGGGAAGCTCCTCGAAACGCTGATGTCGGGTCCTCTGGTCGTGGGTCGGTGGATCAACCTGGAGCATTATTTTTCGACGGTCGACAACGAGGTCTACGGGAGCGGGAGCAAGGTTTCCCACAATGTGGTGGGCCGGTTCGGGGTGGTGTTCGGAAACGGTGGAGATCTTCGGATCGGTCTGCCCCGGCAGACTGTTTCCGGCGAGTTCCATTTCCGCCATGAGCCGATGCGTCTTCTGACGATCGTGGCCGCGGGACGGGAAAAGGTCCACGAGCTTCTGGGCCGCAATCTGGCGCTGAGGGATCCCTTCGACCGTCGGTGGGCATTGCTTGTTGTCCGGGACCAGGAAACCGGAGTTTTCTGGCAGTATCACCCCGGAGGGGAATGGGTGGAATGGAATCCAGGCGGGGAAATCTCCGCGAATTCCGTCAGGACGCAGTCAATTTTTGATCAAGAAACGAGGATGTGATGGCTGGTCTGAAGCTTTATACCGTCAAGAAGGTGGAAATTGTCGTTGGTGGGGAGCACCTCAAGTTCGTCAAGTCGCTCCTGGACGATGTGCGGGTCTCGGGCTACACGATCAT
This sequence comes from Leptospirillum sp., assembly GCA_027346125.1. Taxonomy (GTDB): domain Bacteria; phylum Nitrospirota; class Leptospirillia; order Leptospirillales; family Leptospirillaceae; genus JAJYGC01. The sequence continues at coordinate 5,476 of DAIEST010000002.1, forward strand.
TCCGAACGTTTCGGGAAAGGGGCACAGCGGATTCCACGA
>DAIEST010000025.1 GCA_027346125.1 Leptospirillum sp.
AATGGGAAAGGTGCTCCGGGTCCGCGACGAGGAAGTGCAACCCAGCCAGCCGGATCACCGGATCCCGTCGTTTCTTCTGCCCGGAAAAACCACTGAAGGGAGACCTGTCTTGATCTTCGATCCCGAACGATTTGCACATACGGAAGAGTTCTCCCCCGCCACACAGCAATCCGAACCCTCCCCTCAAACGGCTCACCCTCCATCCGGACCTAAAGAATCCCCCACCGACGACCTGATCCTCCAGGTCGGAAAAACGGCCCGGGAGATCCAGAAAATCCTGGCACTGTCGGACTCCATGATCGATACCATGAAAATGGTCGAAAACCATCTCCCTGTGACCTCCGGAGCGCTTCAGACCGTCTCCCGGATGACAGAGGAAGCCGCTCACACGATTCTTGGCGTTCTGGAAACCTCTCTCGATACCAACCAGGAAATCCGCTCCAGGCTTGCCGGAATCTCGATGGATCCCTCTTCCCTTTCCGAGAACGTCAATGCGATCAATGCCCTTCTGATGGAAGAGGAAATGCGGATCAAGCAGGGCTTCGAGGCCATGGTCTTCCAGGACCTCGTGGGACAGAATATCCGGAAGATGACCGGAACGCTGAACGATCTTGAGAAAAAGCTCCTTGAAATCCTGGTCGAGTTTTCTCCGAACCCGTCCATGGAAGAAGGGAGCCAGACCCCGAAATCCGCTGTCACCGATCCCCACGCCGTCCTGGAACTAAAGGGGATCCCTGACGCAACCACGGTCTCGCAGGACGCCGTGGACAAACTGCTTTCGGAGTTTGGATTCTGAAAGGTCAGGCAAGCGGGAAATGCTTTCCGGTTTACTCAATCATCCAGAGGCGGAAAAACATGGCTTCCAATCTTCCTGCATCCGGTTCTCCAGCGGCCGCCCCCACCCAACCCTTGCGATTCCGCTGACCCCATGCCTCCCAGACGAACCCTTGGACACGATCGACTACTCAGACTCTACGCGACCTTAAGCCAGGTCAACCAGTCGATTCTCAGGATTTCGGACACCGGCGTCTTCTTCCAGCAGATCTGTCAGATCGCAACGACGTTCGGGAAATTCAAGTTTGCCTGGATCGGACTCGTCGATCCGGTGACTCAATCCATCGTTCCCGTCGCACAATCAGGAGAAGGACAGGAGTATCTCGACCAGATCGAAGTCTCGGCAGATCCTCGAAAACCTGAAAGCCGGGGCCCCGCCGGCAGATCCATCCTGACGGGCAAACCCCAGGTCATCCACGACTTTCTCAATAACCGCACCACGAGAATCTGGGCTCCGACGGCCAAACGCCACGGATTCAAGTCGAGCATGGCCGTTGCCATCTCCCGGGGCGGAGAGCGGATCGGGGCATTGATGCTGTATGCGGGGGAAGAGTCTTTCTTTCAGCGTCCGGAGCAAAAGCTGGTTCTCGAGATTGCCTCCGACATCTCTTTTGCCCTCGACTTCCTCCATTCGGAAACCCTCCGGAAAAAAGCCGAGGAAGAGACGGCCCGGCACCAGCGACAACTCGATCTTCTGCTTGAGGCCACCCTCAAGATCAACCGTCTGCACCATATCGACGAAGTCATGCGGGAAATCATCCGAATCGCCATCCAGTTCACCGGTGCTGAAAAAGGACTGTATGGCCTCGCCGAATCGGAAGCGATCACGAGGCACGAGTATTTTGACGGAACAAGCTGGAGTCCTGCTCCCATACACTTCGCCCGGGAAGAAGGGCTCCCTGAATGGGGACGGATCAGCCGGATCCCCTACATCAGCGACAACCCCTCCACAGATCCGGTGGTCAGCGACGAGGAAAGAGGCGTCTTTCTCCACCGGAATCTTCTCCACGTTCCAATCCTCACCACCAGTCGGGACTATCTGGGTTTCATCGAACTCCACGACAAACCCGGAGAGGAACCCTTCACCAGCCAGGATCAGATGATTCTGGTCGCTCTCGCGGTCCATGCCGCTGTCGCACTTGAAAATGCGCGGCTTCTGGATGCCATCAGCCTTTCCGAATCGGAGCTTCGCCTGTTCAAGCGCTCCGTCGAAAGCTCCACCGCATCCCTGACCATTGCCGATGCCCAAAACCCCGATCACCCACTGACGTTCGTCAACGACAGCTTCACCCATCTCACCGGGTACACCGCCGAAGAGGTACTGGGAAAGAACTGCCGGTTCCTGCAGGGTACCGACCATGTCCAGGAGGGGAGAGAAAAGGTCCGCTCCGCACTCGAAACAGGGCAATCCGTCCGGGTTGTTCTGCGAAACTACCGAAAAGACGGAACTCTCTTTCTCAACGAGCTTTCGATCTTTCCCGTCTACGGCCAGGACCGGACCGTCACCCACTTCCTGGGAATCCAGAACGACATCACCAACACCGTTGCCCTCCAGAAGAGCCAGGATCTGTCAACCCGCGTCTTCGACATGTCCAGCGACGGGATCATGATCACCGACAACTCAAATCTGATCACACATGTCAACCGCGCCTTTACCGAAATCACGGGGTATACCCTCCCCGATGTTCAAGGAAAGGATCCGAAACTGCTCTCATCAGGCCGCCATGCCCCCTTTTTCTTCCAGACGATGTGGCAGGAACTGCTGTCGGTCGGATACTGGCAGGGAGAGCTCTGGAACCGGAAGAAGTCGGGGGAGGTGTTTCCGGAATGGCTTTCGATCAGCACCAGCCGGAACGACTATGGCGAGATCGAGAACTATATCGGAATTTTCCATGATCTCACGGGAATCAAGGCTTCGGAGGAGCGGATCGCCTATCTCGCCTATCACGATCCGCTGACAGGACTGCCCAATCGGGTGCTGCTCCGGGACCGGCTGGAGTATGCCATCCTCCAGTCCAGGCGGAACCAGCGGGATCTGGGCATCCTGCTCCTGGATCTTGATGGGTTCAAGACAGTGAACGATCTTCTGGGGCACCAGACAGGCGACCAGCTTCTGGCCGAAGCGGCTCGCCGCATGACACATACGGTCCGGACTTCGGACTCCGTCTGCAGGATGGGTGGAGACGAATTTCTCCTGGTCTTCCCGGACCTGACCGACCTGTCGGAGCTTTCCTCCATCATCGAACGCCTTCTCCTCCAATTGCGCAAGCCCTTCGAACTCGGAGGACAACAGATCTCCATCACGGCCAGCGGAGGAGTCACGCTCTATCCTTATGACAATTCGGAAATCGACGATCTGGTTCGTCATGCCGATATCGCCATGTACAACGCGAAAAACGGGGGAAGAAACCGTGTCCGCTATTACGAAAAGGCCATGGAAGGGGAACTCAGGAAAAAAGAACAGCTCAGGATGGAGATCAGGACGGCCCTGTCAGAAGGACAATTCTTCCTTTTGTACCAACCCCAGGTCAATCTCCAGGATGGAGAGGTATTCGGAGTCGAAGCCCTGATCCGCTGGAAATTTACCGATGATACGATCCGGCTTCCGAACGACTTCCTCCCTTCCATCGAAGATGACGACCTGTCCATCGAGATCGGAAGATGGGTCCTGAAAGAAGCACTCGAACAGCTGGATCGATGGAAGGAAAAAGGGATCTCCCTGCGAATCGGGGTGAACATTTCGCCACGGCACTTCATCTCGGGAGTGATCGAAAGCGATCTGAAGGAGCTTGTGGCCCATCGGGAAGCCGGCCTTGAATCCATCGAGCTTGAAATCACCGAAAACACCATGATACGGGACATCTCGGAAGCCCAGAGAATTGTACGGGAAGCCCGGAGATATGGTCTTCGATTCGCACTGGACGATTTCGGCACCGGCTTCACATCCCTGACCACCATCAAGACACTTCTTCCGGATACCCTGAAGATCGATCAGTCCTTCCTTCGGGAAATGGAATCCGACCGGAACAGTCGGGCTATTCTTGAAAGCATCATGATGATGGGGAGGGGGTTTCACGTCACAGTGATCCAGGAAGGGGTCGAACTGGAAGAAGAAGTGCGGGTGCTGCGCGATCTTGGATGTACGCTTGTCCAGGGCTATCTTGTTTCTCGTCCCGTTTCACCGGTCCATCTGGAGGCGTTTCTCAGGGACTGGAAAGCCGATCGGCGATGGACCCGATACTGACCTCCATCCCGATCCCCCCCCCCGCTCCTCTCACCCTGACTGCTCGGCAAAGAGGCCTCTGAGCCTCTGGACGATCTCGAAAACCGGTCCGGGTGTTCCGGCGGTCTTCAGCGCTTTCCGAAAGGTATCAAAAATCCGGGGCCCGTCAATCTCTCCATCCGTCCAGGAGGAAATCGCTTCAAGCATCTCATCTGTTCTGGGGAACAGATGAAAGTGAGTGTGGGCGCAGACCTCCCCGAAACTTGCGAGATAGACTTTCCGCACATGAGGGAACTCCAGAAGGGCTTTCACGGCATGCTGCTCCACGCGCGCCATCGCGACAATCTCTTCGTCCGTGAGGCTTCCCAGACTTTCCTCGTGTCGGACCGTCGCCAGAACAAGATATCCCGGCAGGTCCACTTCCGGCATATGGTATAAAACCACATGAGGACTCCGGTAAACCACCAGGCCAGACTCTTCTTCGTCTTTGACCCTCCTGCAGACGGAACACGATTCGGACACGATGGCTCCCTTTGTCGCAGACCGGGAACGGGACCCGTCCGCACTCCCGTCTGGAGCCCTCCGGCTTGTTCCCGTCATGATCCTTATGATATCTTAGCCCTTGCAAAAAGACTGGGGCACCGGCAGGCACCGCAGCCACACGAGAGAGTTTCTCTCCCTGAAAAATCGTATCATTATCGGTTTTTACCCATTCGGGATCAAAGAAAATAATCGAGGAGGAAACATGGCAGTGATTCATTGCAAACGTTGCGGAGCCGATGCCGAAGGGCTCGAATCCCCTCCCTTCCCTTCCGCGTTCGGAAAGGAAGTTCAGGATTCGACCTGCAAGGTCTGCTGGTCCGCATGGGAAGATATGCGCGTCAAGGTCATCAACGAATACCGGCTGAATCTTGGCATGCCCGAACACCGGAACATGCTCGTCAACATCACCCGGGAATTCCTGAACCTCAAGAAGCCCGAAGCCTGAGAGTCCGACCCGGGCCTTTTGGGCCGGGTCATTCCCCCACACCCTCAGGACAGTACGCCTGTCCGCCTGAGGTGTGGTTCCGGCCGGAGACCGAACGGCAGGTACATCGTGACCGGGAACCCGCCTTCATAGAGCAGTGTCCGGATCCGGTCCTCCCTGAATCCCAGATACATCTGAAACTCCATCATCCTCGGATGGTTCTTCTGAAGCCGGGCGGCCGACTCAAGGACGATTTCGTCATGAGTGGCGATCGCAAACATCGCTCCTTCCGAAAAAAGAAGTTCCATATCCCGGAGATATCGTCGCCGGATCTCATCCGGATCAGACGAGCCGGGCTCGTCTCCGATAGGGTACTCCCCTTTCACAAGACGGACGCGTCCCCTGGCCGTAATGACCCGGCGGAGATCGGATGCCGTCCGATCCAGACGGGACTGAAGAGTGACGGAAAGATGGGGGAAAAGCTTGCGCAGCTCGATGTAGGCATCCAGGACAGCTCCCACATTCTTCCCGTCTTCCATATCGATCCACAGGGCCAGGGCGTACTCCTCCGCCGACCGAATCACGGTCTTGAAGTATTCGACCGCTCCTTTCGGGTCTTCAAAAAATCCGAAGTCGGAGAGACGGACGGAAATTCCGCCCCGGATCATTTTCATTCCCATTTCTTTCGAAAGCGCCCTGAGCATTTCGACCCTCTCCGGAATCGATTCCCCGGAGTCGACTGTCCTGTCCAGCGGAGAAAGAAGTGTCCCGATTCCTTCCTTGTTCAAGAGCCTGGCCCGATCCAGAACTTCGGGGAGCGTGCTTCCAGCGATATAACGTTCGATTTCCGGAACATTCACATTCAAGCCCTTTCTAAAGGCCGGGTCATCCCGGTCCCATCTCCAGAAGGCTTTCCAGCTGTCTGGAGAGCCAAGAGGAGGTTTCGACCGTTTGCCCTTCCATCATCTGATCGAAGAGTTCAAGCTTCTCCTGCTTCAATGCCATCACTTTTTCCTCGACCGTACCTCTGGTCACGAACCGGTAAACAAAAACCGAGCGGGACTGACCGATACGATGCGCCCTGTCGGTTGCCTGATTTTCAACCTGTGGATTCCACCACGGATCATAGTGAAATACAAAATCGGCGTTCGTCAAGGTAAAGCCGACTCCCCCTGCCTTGAGACTCGACAGGAAAACGCCAGGACGGTCCGGATCCTCGTTCTGGAAAAGGTCCACCCTTCGCTTCCGTTCCAGAAGTGGTGTCTCTCCGTCAAGACGGAAAAACGGAATCCCGTCCAGAACGAGTTGGCGTTCCAGAATATCGAGCATTCTGGTAAACTGACTGAAAAGAAGCACGCGATGCCCCTCTTCCAGGGCTTCCCTCATCTTTTCCATGACTGACACGAATTTTGCCGGAGAAGGGACCTTCGACTGCCTCTCCCCCAGAACCAGATCCGGGTGACAGCAAAAGAGACGAAGCTTCATGAGAAGGGCCAGCATATTCATACGAAGGCCGGCTCCCTTTTCTTTCATCGAGTTCAGGAGTTCTTCCCGGCCTCTCTCCAGAAGCATGCGGTAGGCATACCGTTCCTCCTCCTCCGGAAGAACCCAGTGATCGATATGCATTTTGGGCGGCAATTCCTTCAGGACATCCTTCTTTGTCCTTCGGAGAATCAGGGGAGAGACCAGTGCCTTAAGCCATAAGATCCGCCTTCCGGACCACAGGGATCCCCCCTTTCCCTGAACATATCTCTCTTCAAAAAATCGTCGGGATCCGAGCAGACCCGGCAGCAGAAACTGAAACAGGCTCCAGAGATCCGAAAGGTGGTTCTCGATGGGCGTTCCCGTCATGGCCAGACGCAGATTGGAACTGAGAGAACTCACCGCCCGGAAGACAGCCGAATCAGGATTCTTGATTGTCTGCGCCTCATCCAGAACAATGACGGAAAACTTCTGAGCCTTCAGGATCTCCAGGTCATTTCTGACTGTTCCGTAGGTGGAGATCCAAAGCTGTGCCGATTCCCGCTCGCGGACCTTCGACTTTCTACCGGTCCCGTGGTGAACGACAAAGGAAAGGTCCGGAGCGAACGACTGGATCTCCCGCTCCCAGTTATAAACCAGGGAGGCAGGAACAATCAGCAGGACTGGCAGGGGCGCATCGGCGTTCTTGTTGTGCAGGAGAAGCAGGAAGGCCAGCACCGTGATCGTTTTTCCAAGCCCCATCTCGTCGGCCAGAATACCGGGAAGCCCGTGCGACAGGAGAGATTCGAGCCAGGCGACTCCATCCACCTGATAGGCACGAAGGGTCCCCCGAAACTTCGATGAAAGGATTTCCCTTGCTTCCTGAGAAAGAGATCCGGGAACAAAAGGATGGAGGTTTCCCCTGAGATCTTCCCCGATCTCGATCGACAGATAGGGTCGGTGCAAGGTGATCAGCGCTGCCGCATAGGTGCTGATCAGACCCACCCCCTCCCCTCCAAGCTGGAAAAGTCCCTTGAGCGCATCGATCTGTTCGAGACTTTCTCTGCCCAGAAGGATTTGATGGTCCCCGTCGAGTCTCACAAAGGGATCCTGTGAGTCGAGATCCACTTCAGGAAGAGGGAAGGTCTTTCCTTCCACCATCAGACGACCTTCCGCCCGAACCATCCCGTTCTCCCCCCGAGACAGACGAACCCGGCATGAAACGGGACCAGAAAGAACGGTCCCGTCCTCTGTATCCATCTCCCCGTTCCTGAATCCCCCTTTCTCCATCTCTTTCCAGGCCCCCCCCCAGAAAAGCAGGGAATCCTCCGGGGAGAGAGAGATCCAGGACTCCGTCGACGCTTTCCTGAGCCCCCGTTCCACGACATTTCTCATGAACAGTTCCGCTTGCCGGTCCCGTCTCAATATCCGTATCCGTTCCCCCTCCGGTCGGAAGAGCAGGTCGGGCTGGACGTTCCGTTCCGGCCCAAAAAGAGGGATCCTGACGCCATGAGCGAACAGATAGGGAAAAAGCCGGAGACCACGCCGGGACGAATGCTTCGAGTCCAGGCGGGCTTCCCATCGATCTGTCAATTCGAAAGAACGCTGGAGCGGGAGACCGTTCCAGCGAAACAGGACGCGTCCGGAAGAAAGCGAAAGGGCTTGGGAGATCAGTTCCCCCCATTCCTCAAGGGTTCTTTCCTGACCGGGCTCCGCTTTTTCGAGAAAGCGCCTCAACCCCTCAGGAAACCTTTCCATTCCGGAGAGATCGATGATTTCCCGGTCGGTCAGCAGAATCCGGCATTCCTTTTTTTCCTTCCAGAAGGTTTGGTAGGCCGGAAGACTCAAAGAGTCCGACTTCCAGAAACCGGAAAACGACACCTTCCCGGCATTTTCAGTCCAGTCTCCTTCATAGCGCCATCCATTTTCCCGAGCCAGAGGACTCAGCGCATCCTCGGCAGACGGACGGAATACAGGAATCCGTCCATCCCGGATAAAGGAAAACCATGGGAAACCCGGTTTTGGAAAAAAGATCGGAAATCGACCCTTGGGAGATTCCCAGATCTGTTCCAGGGAAAACGCAGCATGAAAATCGCTCCAGAATCGGAACTCGGGACGGGACGTGCTTCCTGGAAGGCGAAAACGGTTCTGCCAGTCACGGTAGAATGCTTCAGTCAGTGCAGAACGGGCACCCGTCCGGATCAGAAAGCCCCAGTCCGAAGCGAAATTGATGAGAAAAACACCGGACGGTCTGGGCGCGGGACGATAGGTCGGAGAATGAGATTCATTCTCCCGGAGAACCGCTCTTTCTGGTGCGGAAGGAGTCGGCCGGGGAAGAAGGAGAAGGGCGGATACGGCTCCCAGCAGATGCGAACACCCATCCGCCAGAAGCACTTCGCCATTGGTGTGGCATTCAGGGCAGGAACCCAGTATGTCATCTCCCCGCCGAAAAATCCTGACGGAGTGTTGACTTACCCGTTCCGCCTGTGGTTCGGCCGAGATCGACAGATCGAGGGAATCACGGGAAACGATCACATCCATCACCCGGGAGCGGACCTGAAAACGATCGACCAACCGTCTGGCCAATGGTGGAAGGGACTCCAGGATCTCCCGAATCGGAGCGCGCCAGGAATCTCCGATTCTGCCACCCAGGTCAGACGGCTTGACGGCCTTCTTCTCCTGTCCGGATTCGAATGACATTTTCAAGGTCCATCACAAAGATTTTTCCGTCTCCAATCTGCCCTGTTCTGGCAGTATCCTGGATCAGTTGCAGTGTCTTTTTCAATAGGGGCTCGGGGACAACGACCTCGATCTTGAGCTTGGCAATAAAGTCGATTTGCATGCGGGATCCGCGATATTGTTCAACTTGCCCCTTCTGTCGACCATACCCGCGAACATCTGTCACGGTCATCCCTACGATCCCTTCGGCGAGAAGGGCTTCCTTGACCCAATCCAAGCGACTCGGCTTGATAATCGCCACAACCATTTTCACCGGGAAACCTCCATTCTCTCCATTTTCATTCCGGTTCCTCCAAGTTTTGATGAATGGCTTCCTCTCCCTGTACGGACAAACGGGGATTCCCCCCTATACGGGCAACCTCCGGATATCCCCACATCTTGTGTTCAGAAAAATCGAGGCCAACAACCTCCTGTTCAGGTGTGACACGAAGGCCGGCCGTCTTCTTGAGAAGAGTGAACACAAGCCATGAAGCAGTAAAAACATAAGCGGAAACGGACAGGATTCCGACAAATTGAACCAGAAGCTGATGCCAGCCACCCCCATAGAAAAGTCCTGGACGACCAACTCCCAGGATTCTGACACGATCCGGTGAAGCAAAAAGCCCTGTCGACAGCGTTCCCCAGATTCCTGCCATTCCGTGCACGGATACTGCTCCGACAGGATCATCAATGCCGATCCGGTCAACCCAGAGAACCCCCAGTACCGCAATGATCCCGGCCATCGCCCCGATTACGATGGCAAACAACGGGCTGACAAAAGCGCAGGACGCAGTAATTGCCACCAGAGCTGCCAAGGCCCCATTAGCCATCATCGACATGTCAGGAGACTTCAAAAGAAACCATGAAGTGATCGTGGCTGCCAGCACACCGGCTGCAGCCGCAAGATTGGTTGTCATCGACACATAGGCAAAATATCCGGGGATCGGAAGATTGACCCCCATGGTGCTACCCGGATTGAACCCGAACCACCCCAACCAAAGGATCAGCGTACCCAAAACGACAAACGGAATATTGTGGCCAGGAATGGGGAGCGGAACCCCTTTTTTCCTGTACTTTCCGATACGGGGACCCAAGACGATCGCGCCGGCCAAAGCCGAAAGAGCTCCTTGCAGATGTACAACCGTCGAACCGGCAAAATCCTGCATCCCAAGGGTCGAAAGCCACCCATTCCCCCAGATCCAGTGCCCTACGATCGGGTAAATGACACCGGAAAAAATGACTCCGAAAATGAGATAGACAGGAAAGCGGACTCTTTCCGCCATTCCGCCCCAGACAATCGCGAGAGAAACAGCGCAGAATGCGGTCTGAAAAAGGATTTTGGACGACATGGTCGCATCGGAATAGGCAAGAGAAGGAAAGAGTTTATCGACATCAGCCTGAAAGGGATTGACGAAGAATCCGTGCAGTCCGATCAGGGCATTTCCATAGGAAAAGGAAAATCCGAACCCGGCCGCCCAGAAAACAAGCACACTGATGGAAAGAATTACCAGATTCTTGGTTGCAAGGTGACCGGCATTCTTTCCGCGAGAAAGTCCCGCTTCCAAAAAGGCAAACCCGGCCTGCATGAAAAGGACCAGGACTCCTGCCACGACAACCCACATGGTATCCAGACCCTGCATTGTCTCGGACTCGGAAGGAACATCCGCCCACGCATTCGTCTGGATCCCCCCCCAGACGCCAAGAAAGATGATTGCGCGGAGGGATGAAAAAACACACCGGAAGAACCCGCTTTCCCCCAAAAAGGGAAACCGTCTCTCATTCATGAAAAACAACCACCTTTCAGGCTAAACAGAGAATGGCAACATGGTTAGGAAGGAACAGGGGGAAATGGACTTCATTCCTCATCGGACGGATCGGTCCAGTTCCTCGACAAGCAGGAGTGCAGAAAAGAAGGCCCCCAGCAGGAACGCTCCGACAACGACCAGAAGAGCTCTCCGTCGATCCTTTTCATGGTCCGCAGGCGATACCTTCCTGAAATGACCGGATGTCATGACGCGTCCCAGAAAAGCATCCACCACACAGAAGGAAAGGAAGCTCTGAATGAATGAAAGAGCCGTCAGAAACGCAAGCAGGGTCATACCAATGAAGTAGAGGAACGGGTGAACCAGAAGAATGCGCCACTTCTCGTTATAAAGGATGACCGCAACAAAGCCGATCAGGGCGCCTATTCCCCTGATGAAACGACCTTTCGCATCTATATTGCAGACACCGGGAACATACCCGCGGGGAGCCACTTCTTCCTGACCGGGAAGATCCTCCAGAGATTTTCTTTCCTGCACGGGCTCCTTGTCTCGTCCCCCATCTTCTGACGACATCAAACGTACCCCTTCCCCGGGCGGGACTGATCCCTGTACAGACCAACCAGCCTTCCCTGAATCAAATCCGCTTCCTCTTCCGGAGAAACAACCCGGTCAGGATAACGTGGGTTTGCGGCTCTCAGAACGATTCGGTTCTTCTGGACCAGAAACTGTTTGAGTGTGATCTCACCTTGCATCTGGGCGACAACCAGGTCTCCGCTCCGGACATCCCGCGTCTTCCGGATAAATGCAAAATCTCCTTCAAGAATGCCGGCTCCCGTCATGCTGTCGCCTTGCACTTTCAGAATGAAGTCGGGTTTTTCGGTAAAAAGGATGCGGGGAACAGACAGGGTGCCATCGGGCACCATTTGGTTGTCGGTGGGCCTTCCGGCCCGGATCCGACCGATAATGGGGAGAACAAGCATATCTTCGGAGACCAGATCCTGCCGGAAGGATTCTCCCAGCGGAGTCAGCTGTATTCCCCTTGCCTTTCCGGGAAACCGCTGAATGTATCCTTTTTTCTCAAGCGCATCCAGATGAGCGGAAGCACTTTTGGGGTAAGGGACCCCAAGAAACTGGGCAACTTCCGAGAGGGTCGGGGGAAAACGCGTCTCTCTTATCCATCGGACAATAAAATCGAACACATCCCGTTGACGAGTCGTCAGCGGTTTACTCTCCCGGTGTGGAGGTTCTGGGGTCACGCCCCCCCCTAAGGGATAAAGAGTGCCAGGGAAGATTTAATATATGCCACAAAAGGAGCCGGATATACTCCAAGAATGACTGTCGTACCGGCTGTCAGAGCCAAGGCGATGCGCCCCATCAGGGAACTATGGAAAACGACACTGCCATTCGGCTCTTTCATGTACATGGCCATGACAACCTTGAGGTAGTAGTATGCCCCGATTGCGGCAAAAATGATACCGACCACAGCCAGCCAGGTATAGCCGGCATGAACCACTGCAAAGAAGATATAAAACTTGGCCAGGAATCCTCCAAACGGGGGGATGCCTGCCAGGGAAAACATGAAAATCAGCATGACAAGAGCTGCAATCGGATGTCGCTTGCTCAAACCGACAAAGTCTTCTATCTCTTCACCTTCCACACCCTTTTTACGCATCATGAGGATGACACCAAAAGCACCCACAGTCATGAACATGTAGGTAAAAACATAAAAGAGAAGGGCAAAGAGGCTTTCCCGATTCGGAAGAAGCAGTGCCATCAGGGCATAACCTGCATGACCAATCGAGGAATAAGCCAGCATCCTCTTCAGGTTGGTCTGCATGATGGCCACGATATTGCCAACAGCCATGGACAAAATAGAAACAAGAATGATCAAAATGTCCCAATCATGCCTGTTCCCGGAAAACGCGACCCAAAAAACCCTAAGAAAAACAGCAAAGGCAGCAATCTTTCCAGCAGTGGCCATGAACCCCGTCACAACGGTCGGGGCACCTTCGTAAACATCCGGAGTCCACATATGGAACGGCACAGCCGAAACCTTGAACGTAAATCCGACGAGAGTGAGAATCATGCCAACCATGACCATCGGCTTCAGTGTCCCCGGATTACTGATGAACCCGGCGAGGCCACTGATTGTCTCCGTGCCCGCTGCACCGTACAAGAAAGAGATACCGAACAGGAAAATCGCGGCGGTAAAGGATCCCAGGAGAAAATATTTGAAGGATGCCTCGACGGAACGGTTGTCGTCTCTCTTGAGCCCAACCAACACGTAAAAGCACAACGACATGAGTTCAATGCCAAGGAAGAGAGTGATCAGGTCTCCTGCAGAAACCATTACCATCATCCCCACGACAGAGAAAAGAATGAACGCGTAGTATTCCCCCAGATGGATATCTTCCTGATCAAGGTACGGGAGAGAAAACAGGATTGTAATAATGGCTGCGATATAAATGATGATCTTAAAGAAATTCGAGAACGGATCCACTATATAGAGCCCGCTGTAGAGAGGGAGACCCTTTCCGTTCAGACCAATGGATGCAACCATCGCAAAGACCAGTGCAATAATGGTGAAATATGCCAGCCATGATCTCTTTTCCTTCGGAATCATCGTTTCCAGAATCAGGAGAATGCAACCAAAGAACGTGAGATAGATTTCCGGCATCGTGCCAAGGATATTAACCGCAGAAAAACTCATTCGAAGTTCCTCATCCTTTCCATATCAATCCGCATCCTCATATCCGCACTTATCGGATGGAAGCAAGGGGAACTCCCCCCTGAACCTGTCCAATCAAATGGGAGACACTCGCATGAAGCAACGAAAGAATGGGATTTGGCTGCACACCAATCCAGATGACAAGGATCAGGAGGGGAAGCAGTGATGCCCATTCGTAACGGTTAAGATCCGGAAGGGACCAGTCTCTGGGAGTATAGACGCCCCAGACAACCCTTGAAAGCAGATAGAGCATATAGAGGGCAGCCAGAATAACGCCAGTTGTTGCCATGATGCCCAAGGCCATATGGGAACGAAAGGTTCCGAGCAGAACCAGAAATTCCCCGATAAATGAATTCAGTCCGGGCAAGCCTAACGACGACAAGGAGAAAATGACCAGCATTGTCGAAAAAACCGGCATCGCCTTGGCCATTCCGCCGTAATCCGACAGAAGTCGGGAATGCGTCCGGTCATACAACACCCCAACACAGAGAAACAATGCTCCCGTTGTCACACCATGATTGATCATCTGGAGAAGGGCACCTTCCAGTCCCTGCGAATTGAAGACAAAGATCCCCAATGTGACAAAACCCATATGGCTGACGGAAGAATAGGCAATCAGCTTCTTCATGTCTTCCTGGGCGAGGGCCATAAGAGCCCCCCAAACTATCCCCGTGATGGACAATCCAAAGATCAAGGCAGTGAAGAAATGCGACGCCTGTGGAAACATGGGAAGAGAGAAGCGGAGAAAACCATAGGCTCCCATTTTCAGCATCACCGATGCCAGGATAACCGAGCCCGCTGTAGGAGCCTCCACGTGAGCATCCGGCAACCATGTATGGAAAGGAAACATGGGCACCTTGACGGCAAAAGCAACAAAAAATCCCAGAAATGCAAACTCCTGGAAGGCCTTGCTGTAATGCTGCCCCATCAGTTCAACGATATTGAACGTATGTCCACCCACAAAATACAGAGAAACAATGACGATCAGAAGCAGAAGAGAGCCCGCCAGTGTGTAAAGGAAAAACTTCATCGTCGCATAAAGCCTGTTGGGACCTCCCCACACCCCGATAATCAGATACATCGGAATCAGCATTGCTTCCCAGAAAACATAAAACAGGACAAAGTCCGTCGCTTCAAAGACCCCCACCATCAATCCTTCAAGGATCAGGAGGGTCATCATGAACTCGGGAACGCGGGTGGAAATCCCTTTCCATGAGGTCAGCACACACATCGGGAGCAGCAGTGTCGTCATGATAATCAGGACGATACTAATCCCGTCGACCCCCAGGGAATAATGAATATTCGCAAACGGAATCCATGGACGATCTTCGTTAAACTGCATCCGGTAGGATCCGGCATGCATCCCCAAAAGCAGGTTCAGGGAGAGGAGAAACTCCACGACTGTCAGGGCAAGCGCCAGCCAGCGAACCGTCTTCTCGGAGCCCTGAATCTTCATGAAAGGGAGAAGAAGCAAGGCTCCCGCAATAGGAAAGAAAATCAAGAATGTCAGTATGGGTATAGATAAAAAGGTCATTGAACTCCCCGGGTCTTCTCTCGCTTATTTCATAAAGAGGAAAAGGCTCACCATTCCAAACAGGCCCAGAGCCATAACCAACGCATAGTTCTGCAACTGTCCGGTCTGGAGACGTTTCAGAGTGGCTCCACTATTCTGGCAAAGAGAAGCGACGCCATTGACTGCCATGTCAATGACTCCTTTGTCCAATTCTTTCCACATGAGAAAAGAAATGAAGATGGTCGGCCGAGTAAAAACATGGTCGTAGATCTCCTCAAAATACCATTTATTCTGGGACAATTTGAAGAATGGCCGGAATCCCCTCGCCAGCAATTCAGGAATATTGGAAGGCCTTCCGTAAAAAAGGTATGCCAGGGCAATTCCAATTCCACCGGCAACAACGGAAATAAGCTTTAACGTCGAATCCGAAAGCTCTGCTCTCACAGCAAAATGGGGAACAGTCATGTTCTGGGACAAGAAGCTGACAATGTCATAATGTTCCCCTACCACTCCCCCAAAAATCGCTCCGAGGGAAAGGACCAGAAGAGGAATGGTCATGACCAGCGGACTTTCATGTGGAGCGTGTCCATGATGGCCATCATGGGAAAAGCGCTCTTTCCCGGAAAAAACCATAAAGACAAGCCTGAAGGTATAGAATGCCGTCAATGCCGCTGTCACGATGCCGATCATCCAGAGGATATGGCCAAACGCACCATCATGAAAAGCCATGGAAAGAATCAGGTCCTTCGAATAAAACCCTGCAAACGGAGGAATCCCGGATAATGCAAGAGCCCCCAGAAGCATTGTGACAAACGTTATCTTCATATACTTCGAGAGTCCCCCCATCCGGAAGACATCCTGTTCTCCGGAAAGAGAATGAATCACCGAACCGGCTCCAAGGAAAAGAAGCGCCTTGAAAAACCCATGTGTCAGCAGGTGGAAGATACCTGCACCATAAGCCCCAATGCCGCATGCCATCACCATGTATCCCAGCTGGCTCATGGTCGAGTACGCGACAATCTTTTTGATATCACGCTGTGTCAATGCGATTGTAGCCGCCACAATTGCAGTCACGGCTCCGGTCCATGCCACAACATGAAGAGCTGCAGGAGAAGCGTTGTAGATAGGAGAAAGGCGTGCGATCATGAAAATACCGGCAGTCACCATCGTGGCTGCGTGAATCAGTGCCGATATAGGAGTCGGACCTTCAATTGCGTTCGGGAGCCATGTATGAAGCGGAAGCTGGGCAGACTTCCCAACAGCTCCGACAAAAAGCAGCAAGGCAATTACAGTGATCACAGAATAAGGCGTGGTAACGTGGAATGCGCTGAATGCCTGTACGGTATCATTGAGATGTGACGGAATCAGACGGAAGATTGACTGATAGTCGAGAGTTCCAAACACTGAGTACGTCAGGAAAATCCCGAGAAGAAACCCGAAATCCCCGACTCTGTTCATGATGAATGCTTCGTTTGCAGCCACCCAGGAGGGCTTCCTTTCGTACCAATGGGCTATCAGGATATAGGAGCAAAAACCAACAGCCTCCCAAAAAATGAAAAGTTCCAGCAAATTGTCTGAAAGAAGAAGCATGTCCATTGAAAAGGTAAACAGGGAAATGTAGGCAAAAAACCGGTCATAACCCGAATCATCCTTCATGTACCCGACAGTATACAAATGGGTAAGGGCAGAAACGGTCGACACCATGACAAGCATAGTGGCCGTGAGATGATCAACCATGAGCGAGATGGAAACATCGAAATGACCGGAATGAATCCAGTCATAAAGAACAAAATGAACGGGAGGTCCGTTCAGCGTCATCATAAACGCGCGAACGGAAAATACCCAGGACAAAGTGACCAGAGGAACGGTGATCCAGTGGCCCTTTCCCCTGAAATAGGGCCAGAAGATGCCCACGAGAAGAAAGCCAGCAAAAGGAAGAAGCGGTATCAGGAGGTACGGTAACATCAAGACTCCCTTTTAATGACTAGAGTTTGAGAATATTGAATTCGTCAATATTGATCGTTTCCCTGAGCCGGAATATGGCAATGATAATGCCGAGACCTATGGCAACTTCCGCTGCTGCCACAGTGATCACAAAAAAGACGAAGATCTGGGCATCGATCACATGCTGATACTTGCTGAACGCAACAAAATTGATGTTTACGGCATTCAGCATGATCTCAATACAGAGAAGAACAATAACGATGTTCCGTCTGATCAGGACACCAACCAGTCCGATCAGGAACAAAAAGGAACTCAAAGCGACATACCACGACAAGGGCACCATTCAGGCGTCTCCAGTATTTACAATCAGTCCGTTTCCCGTGTTCCGTCCGAAAGGCCCAATGTTACGGATCAGCGGTATTTCAACTTGCCTTTGGCCAATACAATTGCGCCGACAAGTGCAATCAACAGCACAAGAGAAGCAATCTCAAAGGGGAAGAGATACTGCGTATACAGAACCATCCCAATCGTTTCTGAATTTCCAAGAGTCGGAACCCCAGGGTGGGGTATGGCGGGAAGCTCGGGGTAAAATCGGGTATGAAGGAGCAGAGCGATAACATCGACTGCGGCGAAAATTCCAATTACTGCCACAAGCGGGGTCTGTCTCTGCAGAAATCTTCCCCGGCTTTGGACATTGAGCAGCATAACAACAAAGAGATAGAGAACCAGTATCGCTCCGGCGTACACCAGCAACTGGACGCCAGCGAGAAACTCCGCTTCCAGAATCACATACAATCCGGCGATATGCATGAACATGGCCAGAAGGGACATTGCTGAGTAAATGGGATTGCGAAAATAAACAACAAACAGAGCTGACAGAACGACTGCCCCTCCGAAATAAGCAAATAGGGCCATTTGCATGGTCTAAATCATCCTCCAGATTATGTCGTGGGAATAGGGGGGAAATGATAACGACCTTCTTCCTTGCCAGAATCTTCCGCATCCCACATATTTCTGACCTTCAGATAAGCGATGGACTCATCTTCGCAGCGATCCCCAAGTGCAAGAAGCTTGTCCTTCGGGTAGATCAGTCCCTCCCGCGTGAAGGATGAATGCGCGAACTCTTTTGTCATGGACAAGGCATTCACAGGACAGGCGACGACACAGAACCCGCAGAATATGCACCTGGTAAAATCAAGCGTATATTCTTTTGCATACCGCCTCTCCGGAAATTCCGGGTGGATATCTCCGACAACTCTGATTGCCTTTGCAGGACAGATCGCTTCACAAAGATCGCAACCTACGCACCTTTCCTGGCCATTGTCGTAACGCCGATGAACGATGAAACCACGATACCCGTCCGCAAGGGTGAGTTTTTCGTGGGGATACTGCACAGTCAACTTCTTTTTGAAGAAATGGCGGAAGGTAACTTTCAGCCCCTGCGCTATTTCAGTAAAAAGAATACTATTCATCAAGGATTTGAATGTCATGATGAATCCCCCTATATCCTACGGCCTAGTGCCGAACCATATAGACAACAATCGCCGTCACAATGACATTGGCGAAGGAAAGCGGAAGCATTACTTTCCAACCGAACTTCATGAGTTGGTCATAACGCAGACGGGGTAGCGTTGCCCGGATCCAGAAGAAAAAGAAGAGAAAGAAGTAAACTTTCAACATAAACCAAACAAAGGGGGGAACAAAGTCAAGAAATGCAAAAGGTGAATTCCATCCCCCAAGAAAGAGAATGGTCGCAATCGACGAAACCATGATCATATTTGCATATTCTGCCAAATAGTAGAGAGAAAATCTCATCCCGGAATATTCTGTAAAGAAACCGGCAACAAGTTCGGACTCCGCTTCCGGAAGGTCAAAAGGAGTCCTGTTCGTTTCCGCAATCCCAGAAATCAGGTAAATGACGAATGCCACGATCTGGGGAAAGATGTACCAATGCCAGAAACCGCCAGATTGTGCCGCTTCGATCTTCACAAGAGAAAGAGAACCGGCAAGGATCAGCACCCCGATGACGGACATTCCTGCATTCAGTTCGTAACTGATCACCTGAGCCGCGGAACGAAGTGCTCCCAGAAGGGAGTATTTGCTATTTGAAGCCCAGCCGCCGAGAAGAATCCCGTAAGCGCCGACTGAAGACAGCGCCAGCACATAAAGGATCCCGATATTAATATCCGTAATGTATGGGTGAGTTGTAATTCCAAGAAAATGGAACGAATCCCGTCCAAAGGGAATCACTGCAAATGAGATAATAGCCGGCACCAGTGATATCACCGGTGCAATTCTGAAAATGGCCTTATCCGCATCAGAGGGAATAATGTCTTCCTTGGAAATAAGCTTGATCCCGTCTGCAAGCGGCTGCAACAACCCCCAAGGTCCAACTTCCATTGGGCCAAGACGATCCTGCATGAACCCGAGAACCTTTCGCTCCAGGTATGTCAGATAGGCCACAGTCGTCAAAAGAACAAACAACACCGCAACAATGACAATCACAGCACTGGCAAGATCGTTCAGCACGAAACCGGATCCTTTCTACTGTCTGGGGACATGGAAGCCCCCTTAATCATGCACCGGCAAAAATTCTATTTTGCAATGGTCTAGTTGGCGTTCTGGGAATCCAGAGACACCCGGATCCGATGGGTGACCGGAGCCCCAGTCCCGGAGGAAAAGTCCAACCCCGGCGCAAAGAGCGCCAGGACTTCGGCATTCGCAAAATGCACGGGGAATGTCAGTTCAAACTCCGAAACGGCCGGAGAAGGCTCCACGATGAAACTGCAGACCCCATAGGCCGTACGGAGAGAAACCCGTTCGCCTTTCTTGATCTTCCTTTTACGAGCCGTTTGACGATTGATGCGGAGTTTACCTTCTGGCTGGATTTTTTTCAAATTGGAATCCATCAGGGTCATCTTTCCGGAATGGAACAGTGACTTTGTCAACTCCAGAACAAATTCACCCTCTCCTGCAATCGATCGGTACGGACTGGCCGGTTCTTCCTTAATGCCCTCCCTCCATTGGGCATATCGGGAAGAAACCGACTCACGATTCGCCTTATGGGCAGGAGAAACAAATTTCGTGGAAAGGCCATTTCCTTCATGAACCATTTCCCCATAGGCACACCCGTCAGCGGATGCAACCGGCGTCGCAAGCCGAATCTCACCAGTCCCCCCAACAAAGTGACTCCCATTCCGTGAAGAGGGGGCAAGGTCTGGCAAGAAGCGCAGGATTTCAGACATCACAGATTCGGCTGAATCCACTCCCATCGGACTGCCCATCGCATGGGAAAGACGGTCCAGGATCTGCCAGTCCGGGAGACTTTCTCCCCAATAAGCCATCGTTGGCTTGATCGCCTGGACAAACCCTTCCGCACTGACCAAATGTCCGGAGCGCTCATAAGCGCTTGAGGCCGGCAACACGAAATGAGCCATGTCTGAAAGTTCGTTCTGGAACATATCAATAGAAACAATCATGTCAAGCTTCGACAAGATTTCCCGGACTCTGGAGCCAGGGGGAAAGTGTCCGATAGGATTTTCACCGAGCGAAATCAACGCATTGATCTTGCCTTCATCAATCCCTTTCAGGATTTCTTCCAGTCCACCGCCTGGTCCGTAGGCCAAACGGGATCCCCATGTCTCTTCCCAACGACCTCTTGATGCCGGATCCCTGGAGTCCATGAGACCAGGAAGCCATTCATGAGAGGCTCCCATCATCAGGACACCCAAATCATTGGATGCTTCAGGAAGAACAAAAAGGCCGCATCCCGGGCGGTCAATCCAGCCCAGATCCCCCGTGATTTTCAGCAGGGATTCAACTCCGGCCACAGGGGTTTCGAGCTGGAACAACTTCCGCCCTGCCACAATGATCCCCGTCTCGCAAGACCGCAAGTCGGCCAGAAGTCTTTGGTATGCACTTGGATCCACGTTCCAGTTCTTGAACAGCTCTTCTTTTCTGGAGATCCACTCCGCCCCCAGATTTCCGGACTGCCGAATCTCTTCCGAAAGCACCTCCAGGAAAATCTGCTCTCCGCCAGGAAGAACCCTGATGTGGTCTTTTGCCCGCGAGGAAAGGGAAATAGCTTCCGAGTCCACCACGTAAAGGCGGGATCGTTCCTTTCTCGCAGCACGTTTTACAAAAAGACCAGTGATATTGGACTCCGAGACAGGATCTGCCCCGACAACAAGAATCACCTTGGCCTTAAGAATATCTTCATGATCGACCAGCGGCCTCAATGTCCCTGTTGCGGCGACAATGGGCAACGCAGCGTTCATGAAAGAATAGCGCGCACCGGTATCGATCATGTTCGAATGCAGGATTTTCCGGAAGAAGGACTGAAAAACATACGCATCTTCCATTGGAACACGGGTCGAAATGAGACCAGCAATGCGATCCACACCCTTTTTCCGGATTGCATTGAGTCCCGAAGCAATCTCGGGCAAAACTTCTTCCCATGAACTCGGGACAAGTCGGTGCAATGACCGCATATAAGGAGTGTCAAAGCGCTCGGGAATCTGAACGTGGTTGAAACCAAACCGCCCGACGACACAGATGGACCCTTCATTCGGTCCCACTCCCTCCTGTGAGGTTACCCGGACAATAGCCTCATTTTCAGTCTCGACGAACATCTGGCATCCGGAGGGGCAGTACGAGCATGTCGTCTGTTGTTTCTCAAGCTGCCATGGACGGTACTTGTAACGGACAAAGTGGTCCGTGATCGCACCGGTGGGGCAAACTTCCAGACAGTCCCCGCAAAACTCACAATCCAGCTTCTTCCCAAGAGGAGGTCCGATAATCGTGTCAAAACCACGGTTGATAAAACCGATCGCATGGACATCCTGAACTTCGTCACAAATCCGGACACATTTCCCGCACAGGATGCACCGGTTCGCGTTGAAGACCAGAACATCACTTTTCATATCTTCCGGTTCGTCATTTCGATGAGACTCGAAACGGCTTTCCGTGGCTCCATAGGCAAAAGACATGTTCTGGAGAGGGCACTCTCCACCACAGTCACAGACTGGACAATCAAGAGGATGATGCAGCAGCAAAAGCTCCAGATTGGTTTTTCGCGCTTCATGAATTTTTGGCGATTCCGTCAGGACCCTCATCCCGTCTGCAACAGGAGTGACACATGACATGACAACCTTCTTTGAATCCTCAAGTTCCACCGCGCAAATACGGCAAGAACCGGCCGGATCCATCCGAGGGTGATAGCAGAAGGTTGGAACAGGTATTCCGGCCTTTTCTGCGGCCTTCAGAATGGTCATTGAAGGATCGACATCGACCTCAATGCCGTTTATTGTAACTTTTGCCATGCATTCACTCCCTTGATCGGTCAGATAATTGCCCGGAATTTGCAGGCATCAACACAAGCCTTGCAGCGGATACATGTCGTGAGGTCGATATGTGCAACCTCACCTTTTTCCCATGTCACGGAACCGGATGGACAGACCGGTTCGCAAAGACCGCAGGTTGTGCAATCTTCTTCGATCACAACATATTTGATCAGTTCATTACAGACAGTTCCCGGACAACGCTTGTCCCGAATATGGGCTTCGTATTCTTCCCTGAAATACCGGATCGTCGAAAGAACCGGATTGGGAGCAGCTCCACCCAGACCACAAAGCGAGTTGGATTTGACATACATTGAAAGACGGACCAGTTCGTCCAGGTCGCCTTCCTGCCCCTTCCCATCCGTGATGCGGGTAAGAATGTCCAGCATGATCTTGGACCCGACACGACAAGGAGTGCATTCACCACAGGACTCGTCCTGGGTAAATTTCAGGAAGAACTTGGCCGTATCCACAATACAGGCGGCCTCATCCATCACCACAATCCCGCCGGAACCCATGATAGCTCCGGCTGCCACAACATTTTCGAAATCCACAGGAGTATCAAGGCCATCCACCGGGATACATCCTCCGGAAGGGCCACCAAGCTGGGCAGCCTTGAAAGGAATTTTTTTCTCGACCATTCCCCCCCCGATGCTGAAAATAATTTCTCGCAAAGGGGTACCTGCCGGAACCTCAATCAATCCAGAATTCTTTACCGACCCGGTCAGCGCAAAGGTTTTTGTTCCCTTTGTCTTTTCGCTCCCATAGCTGGCATACCATTCCCCGCCATTCAGGAGAATGTGACCGATGTTTCCAAGTGTCTCCACATTATTGATCACACTGGGTTTTCCCCAGACACCCTTTTGGGCAGGAAACGGCGGCTTGGGCCAAGGCATCCCCCGCTCTCCCATCAAAGAGGCAAGAAGGGCTGTCTCTTCGCCGCAAACATACGCTCCGGCACCTTCCTTGATTTCAATATCAAAGGACATGTCTGTTCCGAGGATATTTTCACCCAGAAAATTGTGTGCTCGGGCATCATCGATCGCTTTGCGCAAATGCTTGATGGCAAGCGGATATTCGGCACGGCAGTAGATATACCCCTGTTTTGCGTGCCCCACCGCAAACGCCGCGATGATCATTCCCTCCAGAACCGCGTGCGGATCCCCTTCCAGAACGGAGCGATCCATGAAGGCTCCCGGATCTCCTTCATCCGCATTGCAAACCACGTACTTCTCCGGACCGGGAGACTTCTGGGTCAATGCCCATTTGAGCCCGGTCGGAAAACCGCCTCCACCCCGACCTCGAAGACCGGATTTGGTCACTTCGTCGACCACCTGTTCCGGCGTCATCGAAGTCAGCACCTTCCGAAGAGCCTTGTATCCGTCCATCGCAACATAGTCCGCAATGGAAAGCGGATCGATCATCCCGCATCTCTTTGTAACAATCTTGACCTGCCCTTTGAAAAAAGGCAGATCTGCCATGAGGGTCAACCCTTCGTAAGGTTCTGCCCCTTCCACCGGAATCTGACAGGTCGCATATTTCTTCGCAAAATCATTCTTGCTGAAGTGGGCGTCGAAGATCTGTGTCAGCGTCATCGCTTTCACATTCCGGTACGAAACACGATAACGGCCCGGCATCGTGACATCCACAAGGGGTTCGTTATGACACATTCCGATACAACCCGTGGGAATGATGCGCAGATTCAACTGACGCTTTTCCACTTCCTTCCTGATAAGTTCAAGGAGAGGACGAGCACCGGATGCCAATCCGCAAGTTGCCATTCCAATATGGATAACAGGAAGGTCTGTCACCTTCGAGGAAGCTACAGAAATATCTTCCAGCGCTTCGGTCAACATGATAATCCATCCCTCTTCTCCGAAAGTCGACGGAGCATATGATATACGTTCATGTTCAATTGAATTTTTAAGCTATTGTGTTCAAGAGATGATGCGAGTCCGAATTTCTCAGACAGTCTCTTCTTCGTGAACAGTCTCTTCCTCAAGCTGCCTGATCAGGGAGACCATCTTGTCTGCCGAAAGCTTTCCATAAGCGGTCCCACTCACCATTGCCATTGGAGCAAGGGCACAGGAACCCAGACATGCCACCGGCTCCAGTGTAAACAGCATATCCTCAGTGTTTTCTCCTGGCTCGATATGCAGTTCTTCTCGAACCTTGTCGACAAGAAGTCCGGCGCCCCGAACATGGCAGGCCGTACCAACACAAACCTTGAGGATGAACTTCCCTCTCGGCTCCTGGTAAAACTGTGAATAAAAGGTCAGAACACCATACATCTTGCTTTTCGGGATTTCGAGAACCTCACCGACCAGTTCCAGCGCTTCTCCAGGAACATATCCGTACTTCTCCTGGACCTTCTGGAGGACCTGAACTACAGCACCTTCCCGGTTCTCGAACTCTTCACAGATTTTTTCGATATCCTCGAGATCCACTTCAACATGCTTTGTCTCGGCCATCGCTCAATCCCTCACCTGATTACCTTCGATTTGCATATATTTTCAGAGACAGGAAAATATTTCTTGTTCCCCGCCTCCCTAACGTCTCATATACTGCCCGAGGGCTGCACCTGGAAAAAACATCCAGATCCCCCAGTTCAGCGATCGCATTCCCCCATCACGATGTCGTATGTCCCAAAGATCGTGACGATATCTGCGATCATGTATCCCTTGGCCATATGGTCAAATGCCCCCATATGGACAAAGGAAGGTGCACGAATCTTCATTCGGTAGGGCTTCCCTGAACCGTCGCTGACGATGTAGAAGCCCAGTTCCCCTTTCGGAGTTTCCGTCCCGCAGTAGGTATCCCCGGGAGGAACCTTGAATCCCTGAACCACCAGGAGGAAATGATGAATCAGCGCCTCCATGTTGTGCATGACGCGACCCTTTTCGGGAAAGGAGACTTTGTGATCTTCCGTCATGAAGGGCCCTGAAGGCATCTTGTCCAGGCACTGGCGAATGATCTTCGCGCTTTCACGCATTTCTTCGATACGGATCCAGTATCGATCAAAAATGTCCCCGTTGGTACCCAACGGCACATCAAACTCAACCTGGTCATAAGCACCGTATGGCTCAAACTTTCTCAGGTCATACGGAACTCCGGAACCTCGCAAAGTAGGGCCAGAGAGACCAAAGTTTACAGCATCATCCCCGGTGATTACGGCAATGTTCTTCGTTCTCGCCAGCCAGATCCTGTTCTTTTCGAGAAGTGTATTATACTCCCTGATATTCGACTCAAAAGACTCGACAAAACGGTACAAGCGATCCACTACTTCCTGTGGCATATCGCTTTCCACCCCGCCAACGCGATAGTAGTTGGTCGTCAACCGAGCCCCGCAGAGGACCTCGAACAAATCCAGAAGTTCTTCCCGTTCCCTGAACGTATAAAAGAAAACGCTCATGGCCCCGATATCCAGGGCCTGAGTACCGAGCCAGAACAGGTGATTGACAATCCGCTGAACTTCGGCAACGATCGTCCGGATGAATTCGGCGCGCTCCGGAACCTTTAGCTGAAGGAGCTTCTCCACTGCCCTGACAAAGGCATAGTTGTTGGCCATGGCCGAAACATAGTCAAGTCTGTCCGTCAGCGGAATAATCTGGTTGTAGGTCCGGTACTCTGCGATTTTCTCGGTACCCCGATGAAGGTATCCCAGATCAGGAACCGAACGCTTGATCCGTTCTCCGTCGAGATCGAGAAGCACTCTCAACACGCCATGCGTACTGGGATGCTGAGGTCCCATATTGAGGAGAAACTGATCGGTCTGAATGGAAGAATCCAGATTCTGGAGGACTGCCTGGCGCAGATTGCTCAGGACAACCTCTTGTCTCTTAATATCCTCGGTAACCCCTGTCAAATTTTCCGTTTCCAAGATCAGCGACTCCTGACATTTAAACGAATTGACCATGCAAAACCTAAGAAAGGGCTAGCACCTCAGGAAGGAAGAAAAGGGCCGCTCCCATTCGTCTTTCCCTCAATCGACCCAGGACCTCCCTGGAACTTGGGAACAAAAGAAAAGCTGTCTCTCCATCCTTTGCCCACCAGCGGAAAGTCCTTGCGCAACGGATAACCTTCTTCATAATCATCCGGCATCAGGATCCGGCGCAAGTCAGGGTGTCCACGAAACTGAATCCCCATCATATCAAAGACTTCACGCTCCATGAACTCTGCTCCCCTCCAGATTCCGACAACAGAATCAACCACGGGGTTCTCTTCCGGAATACGGATCTTGACCATAATCCGATGTCTCCGGGGAATCGAGTACAGGATGTAGACAACCTCAAAACGCTCAGGATCCATCGGGTAATCGACAGATGTCACATCAACAATGTAATCATAGCCGTACTCCGGCATATCATGTAATGCATGAAACAGCTCCAGGGCCCCTTCCGGACGAACATAGACCGAAAGGTCGCCAAGAGACTCACGGGATGCCAGAAACACATCGGAAAATCGTTTTTCGAGTGACTCTGCAGTCGGATGCATGAGAGATCAGCCCCCTTCCGAAGACGACGACAGTCCAACCGGAAAGTTTCCGGGAAACACCGGACGATCTTTCATGATTTTTTCCTGCAGCTTCATCAAACCATCCAGCAGCGCTTCCGGGCGGGGGGGACACCCAGGAACATAAACATCCACCGGAATCAGGCGGTCCACACCCTGGACCACACTGTAGCTGTCGTAGATATTCCCGGAGGTAGCACAGGATCCCATCGCAATGACATAACGAGGCTCAGGCATCTGGTCATAGATTCGCCGGACAACCGGAGCCATTTTTCGAGTCAGCGTACCGGCCACAATCATCAGGTCGGACTGACGCGGGGATGCACGGAAAACACCTGCCCCGAATCTGTCAATATCAAATCGCGAAGCGACCGCACCCATCATCTCAATGGCACAGCACGCCAGTCCAAACGTCATAGGCCACAATGCAGACTTGCGGGACCAGTTGAGCAACTCATTTACGGCATCCTGAAGCCGCATGGTCACAACAGAGAGCTCCCCATCCTTCTGATGCATCAATCCCATTCCAGAGCCTCCTTCTTCCATGCGTAGACATACCCTACAAGAAGTATGAAGATGAATATCATCATCTCAACAAGGCCAAAAAGCCCCAGACGATCAAAATCCACCGCCCACGGATAAAGGAAAACCACCTCCACGTCAAACACGAGGAAAAGCATTGCAATCACATAATATCGAACGGAGAAACGCTCACGAGCATCATTGATCGGCGGAACTCCGCATTCGTAGGGAGCATTCTTATCCTTATAAGGATTCTTTGGCCGAATCAGTTTCCCAACCGTCAGGGATACTGCACCAAAACCGACAGCCACAAGGAGAAATAAAAAAATAGGGACATAGTGTTCAGGATGGGACTGCGAAAACATCCATTGCCTCCCAAGGCTTTTTCTTTAGTGTATCTTCGCCCATTATAAATTAAAGGTATCCCCCATTGTAGG
>DAIEST010000028.1 GCA_027346125.1 Leptospirillum sp.
TTGATGTAGGCCTCCTCCAGCCAGAACAGCGACCAGGGCATGGTAGCGGTGTTTCCGGAGGTCGTCCCCTCTACTCCAAAGAACCCCGGAGTGAAATTCTGCCCGGAGGCCATGGCGCCGGGACCGAAGTCGGTGCGGAGCACGAAGCCGATGCCGTCGTCGTCCGGCCTCCAGAACTTCAGCTGGGCCATATTGACGTTGAAGGAGTTGGCCCCGAAGTCGTAGGCGCGGAAGTTCGTATAGCTGGCATCCGTCGGGTTGTACTGGGCATAGGTGTCGATGAACCCCTTGAAATGAACGTTCGCCGAGGGGAGGATCAGATCCGACGGGGGAGCCGGAGCGGCAGCGGCGGGAGCCGGTGTTGCGGCCGGAGCGGTGGCCGGGGTGGACGAATCCGCCACAACGGGACCCGGGGTCACCAACGGTGCCGGGGAGGGACTGCTGGACGAAGATGGAGCGGAAGAGTCCGCCCAGGCGGAATTCGCCCGTTCGCCAAAGAGCGCGCCGCCGGTCATGGTCATCGCGACCGCCAGAGAGACTCCAAGCCAGGTCTTCAGTGTTCGGCTTCGTTTCGATCTCATGGTATCTCCTTCAATACAGTTGAGTTGAGAACAGTCCTAATTTGCGTCACACTGGAAACGAGTGTCCCGGCATACCATAAGCGCAGGAGAGAACCACGCCACCAAAGGCATGGAACACTCCCCGGGACATTTCCTTATGGGTTCCGGACATCGCCCAGAAATCGTGCGCGATGAGTAAGGTAATGAAACAGGGCTTTCTCGTCGGAGAGAGATCGGAACGGCATTGTTCCGGTGGGGAAGCCAACATGAACCTTCCGGATTTGTATCGGTCGGTCCCCGTTCTTTAATCAAATTCGATGCCAGAATGTGCCGATTGCGAAACGACGCCATTCCGGTCCGGGAGGATCCTCTCGATCCCCCCTCTCTTGGCGGAACGGATGACAAAAAGGAAAGAATAATTGTCAACAAAAAAACAAAATTGTTCGCTTCTTTCTGGACATCTCTGACATGAACATTGCCCACCTGCATCCCATGCTGGTACATTTTTCCCTTGGATGGGGCCTTTTATGGGTTGTCCGGGATCTCATCCGGTCAACGGGGAAAAACGGTCCGGAGACCGATACCCCTTTCATGGGGGAAGGAACGCTCATCGCGGGAATTCTGGGAATCGCAACCGGTTGGATGGCACTGGCGTGGGACGACACCCGGGAATTCCGGGGATGGCTCTTCTGGCCGGGCGCCGTCCACGAAGGACTGGCACTGTCTGCGATCACTCTCCTGGGAATCCGCGTTCTGGGAACGAAGCGGGTTCCAGTGTCCGGCAAACAGTGGCTTCATCTTGGGGTGGGGGGAATGCTCCTGATCATCTTTCTCTTGACCGGACTGACCGGAGAGTGGCTTGTCTTCGGATGGGGGGCCACAGGAAGAGGTTCCGGCTTCCACTGAACCGCGCTTGGCGGTCGTTCCGTCCGGATCAGTCCGACAACGCCTGATCGAGGTCGCGGATCAGGTCCTCCGTTCCTTCCAGTCCCACCGACATCCTCAATAAACCCGGGGCGATCCCGGCCGCGATCCGTTCCTTCGGATCGAGCATCCGGTGACTCATCGACGCCGGGTGCTCGATCAGGCTCTCCGGATCCCCGAGGCTCACCCCGATCCGGACCAGCTTCAGCCGGTCGGCCACCAGTCGGGCACGTGAAGCGCTGTCGACTTCGAACGACAGCATTCCTCCAAATCGGCTCATCTGGCGTCGGGCGATCTCATGGCCGGGATGATCGGGAAGTCCGGGATAATGGACCGCCGTCACTTTCGGGTGCTCCGACAGAAAGGACGACAGCGCCATGGCGTTCTCCGAGTGGGCGTTCATCCTCAGGAAAAGCGTCTTGATCCCTCTCAGAAGAAGCCATGCGTTGAACGGGGACAAGGTGGCTCCCAGGAAACTTCCTTCCTCCATCGACAGGGACTTGATCCAGTCGGCTTTCCCCGTCACAACGCCCCCCAGAAGGTCCCCGTGTCCTCCCAGGTATTTCGTCGCGCTGTGAACGACAAGCTCCGCGCCTGTCGCCAGCGGGTTCTGAAGAGCCGGACTGGCGAAGGTATTGTCCACGACAAGAGGCACGCCAGCCTGCAGACAGCGTTGGGAAAGCCGCTCGAGATCCAGGATGTCCATCGTCGGGTTTGAAGGGGATTCGACAAAAACACACCCGGTATCACGATTCATCCGGGAAGAGAGGGTATCGAGCCAGTCCGGCTGCCTCGGGTCGAACCAGTGAACCGGAACCCCCCATGGTTTCAGGAATTTATGGATAAACGCACGAGTGCCGCTGTATATGTATCGGGGAAAGCAGATTTCGCGGCCTCCCCTGGCAAGATGGATCAAGGTCGCGGAAATCGCCCCCATCCCCGATGCGAATGCTCTGGACGACTCCCCCCCTTCCAGCAGGGAAATCACCCCCTCGAAACGTGATACGGTGGGATTCCCGCTCCTTGAATAGACATATCCGCTCTCTTGCCCCCCCAGCACCTGATCCACCGACTCCATATCCGGGAAAGTGAACGTGGAGGTCTGGTAGAGGGGAGGATTCAGTGCCCGAAAGGGATCCGGAAGATGGACACCTCGAATGGCCACCGTTTCCCGGGAGCGATATTCCGTCGGATCATTTTGATCGTGCACATCCCCTCCTCTCATATTCCATCAGCAGTAATTTCAAATCCATTAAAATTTGTTTTACTCATTTTTCATCTTTGCAAAGATCAAGTTCTACCTCATAATGGTGAAGAGACCAATCCGAATCCGGACGGAGACTCACCGACCGTCCCCGAAAAGAGGGATTCATGCCCAGACAACGAAAAACAGGAGCAGCGGTCCGGTCCCCGGGACGACCCAGGAAATCGACCAACGCTTCATCCGCCAGTCGAAAAGACCAGGACCGTTCCAACGAAGTCGCAAGGGAAATCCTGCGCGCATTTCGCTATGGGCGGGACCTCTCTCTTCTGACCCTTGAAATCTCCTTTCCGAAAGGGACTTCAGAGAGAGTCGCTTTCAAGGGGTCGGACTCCCTTTCGGGATTTTTCGATCCCCACCTCAGGAATACCGACTTCAGCCTTGCCATGGGATCGGGACAACTGCTTCTGCTTCTTCCCGAAACCCCCGAAGAGGGGGCCGAAATCCTCGGTCGGCGGCTTCTTGACATCTATACGAACACTCCGGCTCCGGCATCGGCCGATCCGCTTCCCAGCGGCCAGTTCATCCGGCTCCATGCGGGCGTCAGTTCCATCGGAATCGGAGGACATACCGACAGCGATCTCGTTTCGACTTCCCAGATGGCCGTCCGGTCCGCAATGATGTTTTCGGAACCGCTCATCGCTCTCAACAATCTTCTGAGCGGGCAGTTCTCCATCTACCGATGGATCAGCCTCTACGCCACACTTTCCGATACGGAGATCCTGGTTCTGTCCAGAGTCTTCGAACGCGCTCTCAAGGAGCCTTTCGGTTTCATGAACAAGCTTTCGAACCAGATCGAACGGCTTGCCCACGAACTGGAACTCGATAGCGAGGATCGGGATGCCCTGGCGTTCTGGATCTACGCAATGGAACTGCCGAGATTTTCCCTGAAGGACGAAAAAGCGCCCTGGACCGATCCGCCGGAGTACACCAGCCGGAGAAGAAAACTCCTCTTTCAGCGGGGACTCGAACTCTTCGGAAAAAATATGGACACGGGAGGAAGAAGCCACAAATCCAGGTGGAATTCACCGCTTGCACCCTCTCTTTTCCAGGCCGCGATCCAGATCCGGGAGTTTTTCGACAAGCATCCGGAAGGGTCGAAAGACCAGTTCGACAGATTCATCCAGGAATTCCATGAGCGGGACATTCCCTCGTCCGTGATCAGGCTTCTTGCGCGGACATCTCCGACGGACTGGATCCCCTTCAGGGAAGATCTGAGATCCTGATGCCGGACAGTCTTTCGACGGTCACAACGATCGAACCCGCGGGTCGATCCATTCCCCGATCGCATCGCCAACCAGCGTCATTCCCACCAGAAATCCGGTGTAGACAAGCGTCGTCCCCATAATCATGGGGTAGTCCCTGTTCATCACCGACAATACAAACACCCGTCCAATCCCCGGAATGGCAAACAGCGATTCCACCACAAACGAACCCGTCAGGAAAGATGCCGAAATGGGGCCCAGGATCGAAACCACGGCATTGAGAGACGGCAGGATGCCGTGCGCCGAGAGAAGCCGCCAGTGGGAAATCCCCCTCCCCCTTGCCGCCTGGAAAAACGGGCTCCGAAAGGTTTCGGAAAGGCTTGTGGCAAAAATCCGGGCCAGGTACCCCGCAGGAGCGATCGACATCGCCAGCGACGGGAGCACGACGGAGGACCACCCCGTCCACAGGGCCGGAGGAAAAATTCCGAGCTTTACGGAAAAGACTTCGATCAGAAGGGCCGCCAGAAGAAACGATGGAAGAGCCACCCAGACGGACGAAAGGGTTCGGAGAAGACCCGCGGCAGGTTCGCCTGAGCGAGCCATCCAAAGCCCCAGACACAGCGCCAGGACAATGGACTCCAGGAACGCCGTTCCCCCCAGCACCATGGAGACGGGAAGAGCCCGTCCAATGACTTCGGATACCGAAACCCCGGGATTCTTGAAAGAGCTTCCCAGGTCGCCGCTCGCGGTTTTCTTCAGGACTTCCCAGTACTGGACCGGAAGGGGACGATCCAGATGGTAGTAGGCCAGGAGGGTCTGCATGATTTCCGGGGGGAGCTTGCGCTCTCCCTGAAACGGGCTTCCCGGCGCCATCCGCGACAGAAAAAACGTCAGCGTAAAAACGGCCCAGACCAGAAGGATGGAGGCGATCAGACGACGCAGGATACGTTTCACCGGATACCGGACTCCTCTCCGGCCCACTGAAATGCCAGAAGAGCCAGAATGATCATGATCGCGGGAAAAGCCAGAATCCACGGCGTCAGGGGAAGCGCCTTCCAACCCTCGTTCACCAGGGTTCCCCAACTCGAGGCGGGAGGGGAAAGACCAAGGCCCAGGAAGCTTAAGGTCGATTCCCCCAGGATGCCTCCCGGGATCCGGAAGAGAAGAAGGACAAAAAGCACCGGAAGCAGATTGGGGACAAAATGTTTGAGGAGGAGCCTCAGAGGAGTCGCACCCAACGACCGGGCTGCCTCGAGATAGGCCTGCTCCCGGATTTTGAGGGTCTCCGCCCGTACCACCCGGGCGACACCCATCCACCCTCCGATGCTGAGCGCCACGACCACCGAAACAATGCCATGCCCCAGGACCAGCATCAGGATCGTCGCGATCAGGAGTTCCGGAAGAGCATACCAGACTTCAAGAAGGCGCATCAGGACCGTGTCGAACGTTCCCCCGGCATAGCCTGACAAAAGCCCCCAGAAGGCGCCCAGAACAGTCGAAAGAACCCCCACGGAGAGACCGATCAGAAGGGAGACTCCCGATCCTGAAACAAGCCGGGAAAGATTGTCCCGACCCAGAAAATCACACCCCAGCGGATGTCCCGGGGTACCGGGAGCGGCCAGGACCAGACGAGTGTCCTGCCGGACCGGATCCAGTCCGGTCAATTGTCCGGGAAGAATCGCAAAAACGACGAGGAACAGGAAGAAGAGGATCCCTCCTATCCCGAACGTTTTCCGAATCCTTGCGGGGGTGATGGAACGCATTGGCCTCCGTCCGGTCTTCAGGAACAGGTAATGACCCGTTTGGCCCCCAGAATCCAGCGGGCGGCTTCCCGGTCGGTGAGTGCCCGCTCCCCGGGAGGAATCCCGCGTCCGACGGCATCTCTCAACAACAAGACAGCGCCAGGGAAACGGTCCGAAGGATTGTAGACACCCTCTCCCCAAAGAAGAACCGATACCGATCCGGGAGGAGAGATCTCCCGGGATTCTGACCAGACCCGAAAAAGCCAGTCGGGAGGTGGAGAACACCCCACAAGAAAAAGGATTTCCATCAAACCCCTTCCCGGCTCATGGAGCCAAACCCGATCACGATATCCGCAGTGCGGATTTTCTCGGAAATGGATTTCGCGTCGATCAGGTGGAATACGGGAGGAAGGTCCTTCGGAAGTCCCAGGCGCTCTAACGCGTCCAGATCGACAAACGTCCTGATCTCAAGGTCCTGGAACAGGGGGAAGAATTCCAGGAGTTCAGGCGGCATCCCTATTTCGGAAGGACGGAAATCCGAAACGGCCCTGACCGCCTTTCCCGTCAGAAGGACCTCCAGTCCGGGATGGGATACGGAAAACCCCAACGCCATCCGCATTCCCTCAAAGAACCGTATATGGGCTGCGGGAGATTCTTCCAGCAGGAATAACACGCGTTTTGGTCGAGACATGAACAGCTTCCTTCTGTACCACAGGAATTGACCTAGACGAAAGGGAGGAAAAGATCGACCTCTTCGGCCAGCCGCCCGAGCTGGACCTGGGTCTCGAATCGGACCCCTTCCGGAAGCCGATCCGGATGCATTCCCCTGGATTCAGCCGTGGACTGGCAAACAAGTACGCTCCCTCCCTTCTCAATGACCGGATAGAGAGGGAAACTCGATGGGTTTCTGGAAGAACGGGGATACAAGCCAAGAACAGCATCGTCCATAATGAAGAGGGTCAGACGAGCCCCCTCCTCCAGAAGAGCAACGGACAGTTCGACGACCGAATGAAAGACCGACCATTCCGGACTCTTCAAAAGAAGAACGCCGACATGTTTTTCAGGAGACTCCAACCGCCGCCTCCGCCTCCAAAGGACGGACAAGACGCAATAACGCTTCGACCAGATGGGACAACCGCTCAGGAGTCACTTCGGGTACACCGTCAAACTGACGTGAAGCCATCACTCTTCCATCCCAGAAAAGGATCTGGTTATACGAGGAGAAGTCGGACAGGGCCTGCCGAAAATCCGGACTGCTCAGAATAGCGGCCAGGGAATCGGTTTCCGGAGAGCGGACATCGAACGGGAGCCCCTCCACACCCACAAGAGGACCGACTTCCTCCTCCAGTTTCTGCAGTTGCTCCGGTTTGGGCTTTCGGAATCCATCTTTCTGCAACAGGACAAAACGGAGAGGACTCCTGAATTCCAGTTCGGTCACAAGGTTCAGGACGCTGACCGTGTGATTTTCCGACGTATGGAAAAAAATCCGGACCGTCCGATCGTTCCATGTCCCCTTGAGCCAGGGATAGGCGGCAATATGGTCCCGACCCGATTCCCCGTTCAGCTTCCGGGCGAATTCCTGAAAGAATGTGAAAATCTTCTGCCGGTTCAGGAACCCATGCATGAAAAATGCGATGCCCACAACAGCAATCAAACCAAAAAAAGTCAGCGGAATAAAATTGATCATTTTTTTATCCTAGCACAAACAGAATTGGACAAACAGGAGGTTCGAGACGAAAAGGGCTGGCCCCCACGCAGGTGAGCCAGCCCACAGAAACATTATCCGTCAACCCGGAGGGTCAGCTTTTGCCTTTGTGGAGGATCATTCCGCCAACGCCAACAATCCAGCCCGTATCCGGCATGGGGAACGCGATGTTGTAAAGGTCCAGACCTGTTCCGGACTTGACAAAGGTCCAGTGATTTCCTGCGTCTACGGTTTTCATGACCATACCCATCACACCGACTGCATACCCCGTTTTCGAATCCAGGAAAGCAACCGCGTGGAGATCGTTCAGTTCCCGCTCATCTCCTTCGACACCACGACCCATCGGGCCACGACCCAGCCCGTTCTGAATCGTCCACGAATCACCGCCATTGGCGGTGAACTGGATCACTCCATGCGTCCCGACGGCCCACCCATTGTTCTGATCGGTAAAGAATACCCCGTAGAGATCCTTCGCAATCGAATTGTTCTTCTTCTTCCAGGTCTGGCCGCCATCGGTCGTAGCCAGAACAAGACCGTCCTGCCCGACGGCCCACCCAAACTTGGGGTTGGACTTCAGGAAAAAGATGTTCATGATCCACTGTGCCGAATCGGTCGAAACCCTGGACCAGGTCTCCCCGCCATTGGTCGTATGCAGGAGCGTACCGGCAAAACCTCCGGCCCACCCTTCCTGGGCATTCAGAAAGGTAATGGTGAACAGATCAAACTTCACTCCCGAATCCTGAGGGGTCCAGGTCTGGCCACCATCGTTCGTGGAAAGGATTGTTCCATTGTTTCCGGCAATCCATCCGTGGGAAGAATCGACGAATGAAACGGACTGCAGCCAGTGCGTCGTCCCGGACGTCTGAGCAACCCATGTCTTGCCGGCATCGGATGTATGGACGATCACTCCGGATGCGCCGGTGACCCAGCCTTCGGACGGACTCACGAATGAAAGACCGTTGAACGGAATGCTGACACCCAGGGTATCCCCGAAACTCCATCCGCCGTTCGTCGGCGCGGCAACTGCGTTTCCGGTTTTTCCGACAAGGGAGACGGTCGCGAAGAAAAACAAGGCGACCAGACCCAGGACAGACTGAGCAAACGTACGTTTGGTGGAATGATTCCTATCGTGGCTGAACTCTGAAGACACTAATCGCATACACCCCCCATGCCCGGCTTCCCTGAATACAAAGCGGGCGTTCTCTATTGCAATCCAACCATTTATGATATGCGGTCCGGTATGAGAGCGGAAGTGCGCGCCTTCGGAACGTCACCGGGGCTCGCCGACCGTTCGTCGGGCTTCTCTGTAAAGGAACGGAGAAAGCCAGTCGGCCTTGCACTTGGGAATTGAGAGTAAATGACCCGGATTATAGGAACTGGCAGAGGAAAAGTCAACGAAAACCCGGCCTCCCCACCAGATACAGCGGAATCGGCGGGAAACCGGGAGAAGACACGGCTGGACACCGGACTGCTCCCGCCCTTTCCGGATCCCGGACAAAGCCCGGAACCGGAGACGGGCAGGCAGGGCATCCTGTTGTCAGAAGTAATACCGGAAACCGAGATCGACATTCATGACGCTGCCCAGAAATCCAAGCCCCACTCGCGTCGACTGTCCGTTTCCAGGACCGTAGAAATCAAGACCCACCGGATTCCACTGGCCGTAGAGCGCCAGCTTCGGCATATCCTCCAGGGCATGCTCCACGCCCATTCCGGCGGAAATCTGGAGGGCAAATGAAGAGTTGCTTCCTGAAATGAACCCTGGCATCAAGTTGATATCCCCGTACAGGATGGTCCTGTTCGTTTCGACCAATGCCACCATCGGCTCAATGTGCAACGTCGTCAGGAATTCCGTATTGGGGCTGATCTCGGGAAACCCGAATCCCAGTCCCCCATCCAAGCCGAATGTCCTGTTGAACCAGTACCGGACACCCACATAACCGACCGATGTTTCCGTTGTCGCACCCGGGATGATCTCGACAGGCGCCCAGGACAATCCGGCACCCAGACGATGGACATCCGTATACGTCGACAAACCTCCGCCACCGGCACTTCCATTGGAAGGACCGGAACTGTTTTCGGGCGTCACGGGAACGACCTGGCTGTCATCGGCACGGGACTCCCCCGAAGTCAGCAGCACCACAGACAAGGCTGCAACAAACAAAGAGATTGTCCATAAGCTGGCCCGGGGACAACTCTGTCGCACTGATTGCATTTTTTCTCCTTCGCTTAAGGTAAACAATCGTCATAAATCTTTACCGGATACTGTCAATGACGGCACAGGCATTCCCTGACCGGAAAATACCATTCCGGCGAACACCTCCAGTTTCTGGCATTTTCCCCTATTTAATATCAACTCTCCATGATCAAAGACCCGGCCCGGGCGTGACTTCCGTCACAAATCGGGGCGCTACGAAGAAATCAGGATATCCGTGAGACGGATATCCGAAATGTGACCGAAAACACGATCGGCATGAGAAAGAGACGGGACAGGATATGTGTGACCCACGGCAAAAGCTTTCATCCCTGCACTCTTGGCCGCTTCGACACCCTGAACGGAGTCTTCGATCACCAGAACATCCGACGATCTCCCCGGAAACCCCGCACTTTTCAGACGGGAAAACCCCAGGAAATAACCTTCCGGATCCGGCTTCCCGCGCTTTGTATCCTCCGCGCTGACAATGAACCGGAAGCGCTCGGACAGTCCTTCCAGTTCAAGCGTCCGCTCGATCTCTCCCCTCAGGGCTCCCGAGACAATCCCGAGAGGAATCCTTTCCGACAATGCATGTATCAAGGAAACGGCCCCCTCATACAAAGGAAGACCTTTCTCCAGACGGAGACGATAAAGTTCCGACTTTTCCCCGATCAACTCTTCCATCAGGGAATCGGACAGGGGTTCCCCCCGGGCCAGAGTCCATGCGCCCTGGAAACATCCCCGGTCATCCATCCCCAGGAACTCTGTCCAGTAACGCTTTTCGTCCAGCAAGATGCCCCTTCCGGACAGAACCTCCTGAAACAGCTCCAGATGAACGCGCTCATCGTCAATAATGACCCCGTTGAAATCGAAAAGAACTGCCAGCGCACCACCACTTTCCATCTATTCCGACCTTCCTCACGACGAGAATGCACTCATTCCCGAAAATCCACAACCGAAAACCCGGGCAGCAAGGCAATCGGACCACTGCGGAAAGAAAAATTCATCTCCATGGACACCCGTGAATATAATAGCCAAGAGATGCTGGAAAACGAATCCCTGATCCGAAAGATACGGGACCGCTCCAATCTCTGTCTCTCCATCCATGCAACCCATCGTCCCTCAAAATCGGGAATCGCGCTCGGGCAGGTCCCGCAGGACCAGCGAAGCCGGTTCCTTCGTTCATTGATTCTCATGGTTGTCCGTACACTCCGGAAGCTGCCCTTTTCCTTGATCCGGAGAAAGAGGTATGATGGAACAGAATTGGTGGGTTCGCGCTTCCGGAAATGGGGGCTCCCAAGTTCAGCGCCGGCGCGACTTCCAGAATTGAAGTCCGTGATCGTTTGGGCGGGCGAAGAATGGTTTGAGAGACCGTTCATCCGGACCGCCGTTTTCCAGGATCCTAAACCGGGTACCAGTCTGGTTCAATTAAGGAGATTTTGTGATTCTGCCCTACCGGAACATCATGCCCTCCATCGATCCGACCGCCTGGATCGCTCCTTCCGCCGAAGTGATCGGAGACGTGACGATCGGAGCAGAATCCAGCGTCTGGTTCCAGAGCGTCATTCGGGGAGATGTCCACTGGATCCGGATCGGGTGCCGGACAAATATCCAGGACCTGAGCATCTGCCACGTCACCAGGCAAACCCATTCCCTCACGATCGGAGACGACGTCACCGTGGGCCATCGGGTCATTCTCCATGGCTGCACGCTGGGAAACCGGATCCTCGTCGGAATGGGATCCATCATCATGGACGCTGCCATGATCGGAGACGATGTCATCATCGGTGCCGGCTCGCTCGTCACCGAACAGACGGTGATCGAACCCGGCACCCTGGCGATGGGAAGCCCCGCACGTGTCAAGAGAAAGCTCACTCCGGAGGAACGGGAATGGCTCAGACGTTCCGCAGCCAATTACGTTTCCTACCGGCTCGACTATAAAAACGCAAACCCGGAAACCCGCATCCTCCAGGACATCCCCTGAAATTCATGGGTCTGCCCACTGATTGAATCCGGAGAAGATTCCCGTGAAAGGTCACATCCGAATCCAGTCCCTGATGGTCCTGATCGTCGGCATTCTCATTGTTTGCCTGATGGGAGCCTTCGCTGTCTGGGACAACCTCCTCGTCAGAAAGAATGTGATCGGAACCCTTCGGAACGAGGGACGCCTCCTCGGACAGGAATTCGCATTTGGAGTCGACATGCGCCACGAAGCGGATCGTTTCGTGGGAGGGCCCGAAGAGAGTAACGAGGAGTCCCCGGCGGCGCTTGTCAACGAGATCGCATCCCTCAGGAAAGAGATGCGGGCCGTCATGACCCTTCGGCACAACGTGACCCGGATCGATCTCATGACACGACATGAAGGACTTCCCCGTCTCGTCACCAGTACAGGCTCTCCATTGTCCCGGGAAGAACTCGACGCACACACCCTGGTTCACTCCGGGAAGAAGAAGTGGACCAGCATTTCGGAGCGCCGGAATGGAAGGGAGTCCCTCTACGTCGTTGTCCCGTTCTACCATCGAAACAAGCGTCTTGGAACCGTCGGAATCCGTGTTTCCCTCTATGAAGCGAACATTCTGGTCCGACGGGAACTTGAGCGGACTCTCATCCTTCTCTTCCTGGGATTTCTTCTGCTGGCCACCATCCTGTCTTTTGCCATCCGAAGCCTGATCCTGAATCCGGTGTACCAGCTCTCCAAAGCGATGGCCAAGGTCGGCGAAGGCAGTCTGGACACGGAACTCCAGCTGAAAGGGTCCCGGGAAGTCGACGATCTGGTGCAATCCTTCAACCTGATGGTCCGGATGCTCTCGGATCGGACACAGGAAAACGAGCTTCTCCTCACCCGGGTTCAGGAACTGAACGATTCCCTGACACAAAAAGTCAGGGAGGCCACACAGGAACTGCTCCTCAAGAACGAATCCCTCGAGATGGCGGGACGGGAAATGTTTTTCCTCCAGCGCAAGCTTTCCGAAATGGAACGGATGGCCGCAATCGGGGAAGGACTGGCCATTGTCGCCCACGAACTCGGAAACCCCCTCCACTCCATTTCCGGACATATCGAACTGGCCATGGAGGAAACACATCTCCCGGAATCCGTCTCCAAACATCTGCAGATCGTCCAGGGGCAACTTGACCGGATGATCAATGTTATCCGGAAGCTTCTGATGATGAGCCGGCGAGAGAGAACACATTCGGAACCTGTTTCCGTCTCCAACCTGGTATCAGACATGCTCCAGCTTCTGGCCCCGAGACTCGAGAAATCCGGCATTCTCGTGGAAACATCCTATCCGGACCCCTGTCCCATGGTCGATTCGAATCTTGAAGGACTTCAGAGCATCCTGATCAACTTTCTGGAAAACGCTCTCGACGCCACCGGACCGGGTGGAAAAATCGCGATCCGCTGCATTCAGGAGAGCACCTTCCTGAGCATGCACATTCAAGACAGTGGTCCGGGAATCCCCCCGGAGAGCCGGGATCTGATCTTTGAGCCATTTTTTACGACAAAACCTCACGGAACAGGACTTGGACTTGCGATATGCCGAAAAATCATTGATGATCTTGGAGGTGAAGTCCGGTTGGGAGATGGCACTGGAGGCCATTTCATCCTCAGGATCCCATTTGTCCGGTTTTCATCGAACCTGTTCACTCCGGTTTCTCTTGAACAGAACCATTGATTATGGTAGGTTCCTCTATGGTTGTTGCCCAGAAAGACCTTTCCTTTTCCGTGGTTCGGGGTGGTAAAAGGCGCGTTCTCGTTGTCGAGGACGACGGCGTCGCACTCGACCTTCTGGAAGAGATCCTCAAGAGGGACGGGTTCCTGGTGTCCGTCGCACAGTCCTATGAAGAGGCACTCCGATGCCTGACATCGGACAGGATTTCCCTCATCCTCACCGACCTCAAGATGCCCGGGAAAACGGGGATGGATTTGCTGAAATCCGTCAAGGACCTCTACCCTGACCTGCCAGTCATCCTGCTCACTGCGTTCGGCGACGAACATCTCTGGGTGGAAGCCCTTTCCTCCGGGGCCGCGGACCTTATTCCAAAACCATTCAAGAAACAGGAAATACTTGAAGTAGTGAAACGGACGCTTGACCGTCCCGGTTCGCACTGACTCCGTCCTGAAAACGGATATACCATTCCACATTCGGCATTCCCGCTGATACCAACATCAAGGAGACCGGTTTTGATGAAAAGCTCAATTCGAAAAACCCTTTCGTTGGGAGCCATCGGCTTCGCCGGACTGATTGCCGGAATAACGCTGGCATCCCACTTCAATTGGATGGGCAAGACAATTGCCAAATCGGAAACTCCCGATCCCCCCTCCATTTCCCGGAAAGCCATCGAACCCGGTCTCGCACTCCAGAAAGCGTTCGTCACCGTTTCGAATGCCGTGATCCCTTCCGTCGTGAATATTTCGACAACTTCGCTGATCACGACCCACCCGAACCCCATTTTCAACGATCCGTTCTTCCGTCAGTTTTTCGGAGCCCCGTTCAATCATGGAGGAGGCAGAGGCGCTCCCCAGAAGCATGTCGAACGAAGCCTGGGGTCCGGATTCATCATCTCTAAAGACGGCTACATTGTGACGAACTACCATGTCATCAAGCATGCCACCAAGGTCATGGTCATGCTCTCGGACAAATCCAGCTACCGGGCGACAGTCGTCGGAAAGGACCCCATGACGGATGTTGCCGTCATCCGGATCCACCCGAAGAACTCTCTTCCGGTCATTCAATGGGGTGCCTCCCGCTCCGTATCTGTCGGAACGATCGTTCTGGCAATGGGATCCCCGTTTGGACTGACACAATCGGTCACGATGGGAATCGTTTCCGCCCTGAAGCGGAGCAATATGGGCATCGAGCAATACGAGAACTTCATCCAGACCGATGCCGCCATCAATCCCGGAAACTCGGGAGGCCCCCTCGTCAACCTTGAGGGGGAAGTCATCGGGATGAACACGGCGATCTATACCACGAATGGCGGATACGAAGGGATCGGATTCGCGATCCCCGTCGACATGGTCAAGCGCGTCCTGAAGGATCTGATGACCAAAGGGAAGGTTGTCCGGGGATGGCTGGGCGTCTCGATCCAGAATGTCACCGTGGTCATTGCCAAACAATTCCACCTTCCGGGACACTCGGGCGTTCTCGTCAGTGACGTGCTTCCGGACAGTCCGGCATCAAAGGCCGGCATGAAGCGGGGCGACGTCATCCTGGCATTGAACGGGCAGGATGTTCTGGATGCCAACGACCTCAGACTTCGGGTTTCACAGATCCCCCCGGGAACCGACGCGGATCTTTCCGTTATCCGGAACGGGCACAAGAAATCGCTGACCGTCAAGGTCGGTGAACTTCCGGAAAAACTTTCCATGATGGGCGGACAGGCACCAGTCCCCGGAAACACCCATTTCGACAATGTTCTGAACGGGATCGATGTGACCAACCTGGACAACGGTATCCGGGGTCAGTTGAACATACCCGACTCCATTTCCGGCGTGATTATCCAGGGAATTGCCCCCGGAAGCCAGGCGGAGGCAAGCGGTCTCAAGAGGGGCGACATCATCGAAGAGATCGACCGGCATCCAGTCCGGAGCGTCCGTGCATACATTAATGCTGCCCGCCATATCGGGAAAACGGAAAATGTCCTTCTGACCATTGTCCGCAACGGTCGGCACAGTTATGTCTCCCTTTCGCCCTGACAGGGCGTCCGACTCTCTTCCACCCGAACACCCCTGGCCATGCGTGCTGGGGGTGGATCCCGGGTTGGCCGCCACGGGATTCGCCGTTCTGGGTGGACCTTCGCTCGACCGCCTCAGGGTTCTCCAGCAGGGAACCATCCGGACAGCGGCCACCCTTCCGATCCCGCATCGGATCGGAACCATCTACGACTATCTGTCCCAGGTTCTGGGGCGCTTTTCCTGTTCGGGGATCTCGCTGGAAGACCATTTCAGCAGAAAGTCCTCCCCGAACGCAGGGCTGATGCTGGGTCCGGTGGTGGGGATCGTGGCTCTTCTGGCGGACCGTGCCGGTCTCCCCCTTCTGACCATCCCTCCCCGCGAACTGAAACACCGGATTGCCGGTTCCGGAGGAGCATCCAAGGAGGCGGTCCAGCGGTCCCTGTCCGTCTGGCTCGGGCCTTCCGTCCGCGTTGCCTCCACCCATGAAGGAGATGCTCTGGGGCTGGCTTTTCTGGGATACTCCAGACTGGTTCTGAAAT
This sequence comes from Leptospirillum sp., assembly GCA_027346125.1. Lineage (GTDB taxonomy): Bacteria > Nitrospirota > Leptospirillia > Leptospirillales > Leptospirillaceae > JAJYGC01. Next base: position 15,805 of record DAIEST010000028.1, read on the forward strand.
GATTGCCCGGCTCTGGGGCACGATCCAGGACTGGGAAGAGGAATCGGTCATCCTGAGAGTGCGGGATATCGGATACCGGGTCCATCTTTCCCCTCACTCGCACCAGACTCTTCGGAGCCGACCGGACCCCGGGGAAATCGCTGTCTGGATCCAGTACTTCTGGAACGAACATCTGGAAGCTCCCATCCTGGCCGGTTTTCTGGGATCCGACGAACAAACCCTGTTCAACCAGCTCCGGAAGGTCCCGGGACTGGGCCCTCTTTCGGCTCTTCGTCTTCTGGCTCTTCCGGTTGGGGAGTTTCTCGGGATCATCCGGGACAACGATGCCGCCCGACTGAAATCCCTCAAGGGAGTCGGAGAGAAAACCGCCCGGAAAATTCTTTCCGAACTTCGGGGATCTCTGGATAAAATGGAAGACCTGTTCCCGATGTCGTTGCCGATGGGAACCCCATTGTCGCCTTCCGGCGAGACGGAGCTTCCGGCGACGATCGCTCAGACCGTCAAGGATGTCCTGATCCGGCAGTTCGGGCATACCCCGGCCGAAGCCCATCGTCTTGTCACGGAAGCGCTCAAGAGAAACCCGACACTGTCGAAAACGGAAGATCTGTTCCAGGAGGTTTACCGGGTTGGACCCGAATGAATTGAGTCTCCTGTCCGGGGAGTCCCTTCCGGAAGAACTGCCTGAAACCAATCTGCTCAGACCCCAGACTTTCGACCAATACGTCGGACAAAAAGACGTCATCGAAAGCCTCAAGGTAGCGATCCAGGCTGCTCTTCTTCGACAGGAAGCCATGGATCACGTCCTTCTCCACGGCCCTCCTGGACTGGGGAAGACCACTCTCGCCTCCCTGATTGCCCGGGCGCTCGGAGTCCCTTTTCTCTCATCCTCCGGGCCGGCCCTTGAAAAGGGAGGGGATCTCGTGGGGATCCTGACACGCATCTCGACGGGAACACTTCTGTTCATAGACGAGATCCACCGTCTTCCCCGTCCTGTCGAGGAGATTCTCTATTCGGCAATGGAAGACTACTCCATCGATGTCATCTTCGACCGGGGAGCTGCGGCCAGAACCTTCCGGCACCGGATCGCGCCATTCACCCTGGTGGGAGCCACCACCAGGGCAGGGCTCCTGTCCGCCCCCTTGAGGGATCGCTTCGGAATCCAGAGGGATCTGGAGTTCTACGAACCGGAAGATCTCTCCTTGATCCTGATGCGTTCGGCCGGCCTTCTGGGCGTCGATCTCACGGCGGAAGGCGCCCTCGAGATCGGGAGACGGTCCAGGGGAACGCCCAGGATCGCCAACCGCCTTCTGAAGCGGGTCCGGGATTTTGTCCAGGTCCACTCCCATGGCAGCATCACGACGGACTTGGCCCGGCAGGCATTGCGACTCGAGGGGATCGACGACAGGGGATTGAACAGAATCGACCGAAAATTCATCGAGACGGTACGGACGGTCTACAATGGGGGCCCGGTCGGAATAGAAGCCATGGCCGCTACCCTCCAGATGGATCCCGACACATTGATCGATGTCGTGGAGCCTTATCTGCTGAAAGAGGGCTACCTTGCCAGGACCCCATCCGGGCGCCGGCTGACGTCTTCTGGATGGGAAATCGGCTTCGAAACGCCAGGAAGCCCCCTGGGAAGCTAGGAAGACGGACGGGAACCCGGGGTCCTGAACTCGTACGTGACACCGAACACGATGGGGAGCGCCCACAAAGGTCCGCTCGAGAGGGTGGACCCGCTGGCGGCCAATCCCCTCGTGGAAATCGGACTGTCCGTATAAGCCACGACAGCCTCCCCGTAAACAGAGACGCGATCCGTCATCCGGTACAGCACTCCTCCTCCGAAATCGACACTGAATGAAGCCGTCCCGGCATTCCCGGAATTGGTGGAAATACTGTTGAACGATGGACCCAGATCGGTGGCGAAATAAGGAATCACCGACCGGTCTCCGCTTCTCGGATCCCATAAGGGAACGGTTGCGCCTACCGTCAGCGGCATGGCAGACAGTCCCGGGAACCCCCGGCTTCCGGAATAGCTCTCGTACCCGACCGAAAAACGCAGCCCGAGATGGGGAAGGACATAAGATCCCCACCGGACATGGAACATCATCCCGGTATTCTCAAGGTTCAGGAGATTGGTGCTCGGAACGGGCTGACCGTTCAGGTTTCCGACCACCGAACCCGCCAGCAGAACGGACGGACCCCCGTCAAAGGATACGCTCTGCCAGCTGAACGGCTGGTCGGCCCAGGCCTCCTGGAACGGTCCGGAAAGAACACACAGGAGGGCGACGCTCCGGAAGAAAGCACGGATCCCGAAATTCCGGAAGGAACAATGAGAGAAACGGGCGGAAAGAATGGTCGGCATCGTCGGCTCCGGAAAGGTTAAGGCGTTCCCATGGCGTGGAGAGATTCTGGTATAGTCTGAATCCTACCTGATCGATGGAAACGGGTAAAGAGGACTGCTGCGGAGTATACTGATCGAAAGGGCGGACAGGACATGAGTATCGGAAATCTTTTCTGGATTTTCTTTCTGCTGACCATGATGCAGCCGGTCATTTCCCGGAAACTTCTGGAACTGGCCCGGGAGCGGGCGCTCAGGAATCTTGAGACATCGCGGGGAACCAAGGTCATCGCCATGGTCCACCGTCAGGAAACCATGAGCCTCTTCGGCTTTCCGGTACTCCGGTACATCAATATCGAGGACTCGGAAGAAATCCTCCGGGCGATCAAGATGACCGAACCCGAAACCCCTCTCGACCTGATCCTCCACACTCCGGGAGGGCTTGTTCTCGCCTCCACACAGATCGCACATGCCCTTTCGAACCGGAAAGCCCCCGTCACCGTATTCGTCCCCCACTTCGCCATGTCGGGAGGAACGCTCATCGCCCTTTCCGCGAGCCAGATCGTCATGGACGAAAATGCCGTACTGGGCCCGGTGGATCCCCAGATCGGGGAGTTTCCGGCGGCATCGATCCTGCGCGTGATCGAACAGAAAAGCCGGAACGAAATCGACGACAAGACGCTGATCCTGGCGGATGTCGCCGAAAAGGCCCTCGTCCAGCTGACCCATTCGATCGAACGCCTTCTCAGGAAACGAATGGATCCGGACAAGGCCAAGGAACTCGCCAGCGTCCTGTCGAGCGGGCATTTTACCCACGACTACCCGCTCACCTATGAAGAGCTGAAAACATTCAATCTTCCCGTTTCGACCAATGTTCCGGACGATGTCTATCTCTTCATGCGACTGTTCCCGCAGGCCAAGCAGACGGTGCCCTCCGTGAGCTACACGCCGTTTCCGAGCCCCCCCGGCCGCTCCGGCGGCGGAAGATAGCCGGACCCGGGAGCCCCCCTGAAAGAACCCCGGGCAATCTCTCCCGATTCCTCATCGGACGAAACAGCGATGCGTCTGTTCGACCTCCGGAGAAAAAATACGGACAACCTCTTTCCCCGCCATACCCTTAACAGTTACAATAAACATCGGCGCTCACCGGAAGTCCACATCGATCGTTGCGGGGTTTCCCCCCTTTTCCGGTCCTCCCCCGATTTCTTCCAGGAGCCCCCTCCACGAGTATCGGCAACTCAATCATTTGCCCAAACGGAAAGGAACGATAAACATGGTCGTTGTCGCAAATCGCATCCGGGTCGCCCCGGGCTACGAGAAAGATTTCGAGGAACGCTTCCGGAACCGGAAGGGTCTGGTGGAAAAGTCGCCGGGGTTCATCCGGAACATGATTCTTCGCCCGGTAGACAGTGAATTTTACTCGGTCATGACCTTCTGGGAATCCATGGACGCATTTGTGGCCTGGACCAAGTCCGACTCTTTCAGGGAGGCCCACTCGGGTCCCCGGCCCCCCAAGGAAATGTTTTCCGGACCCAATGTCCTGGAAATCCACGAAACCGTTTTCGACACGGAAACGACAGAATAAGATGAAAGGACTCCTTCTTCTCTCCGGAGGTCTGGACTCCTCGCTGGCCGGAAGAATCCTCCTGGACATGGGGGTCGAACTGGTCGCTCTTCACCTGGAAAGTCCGTTCGGCTGCGACAACAACCCCGAGCGGATGGCCCTTGAACTGGGCATTCCCCTCATCCGGAAGCCCAAGGGAGAGGCCTTCATCGACGTGCTGAAAGAACCTGCTTTCGGGTATGGTTCCGTCGCGAACCCCTGCATCGATTGCCGGATTCTGATGTTCCAGCTGGGCCAGGGGGTCATGGAAGAGGTTGGCGCCTCTTTCCTTGTCACCGGCGAAGTGGCCGGGCAAAGGCCGATGAGCCAGAAAAAGGAGACCCTGTTCCTGATCGACCGGGAGGCCGGCATGGAAGGAAGAGTTTTAAGGCCGCTTTCCGCACGTCTTCTTCCGGAAACCCATCCCGAACGGGAAGGCTGGGTCGACCGGAAACGTCTGTACGGATGGGCCGGACGCTCCCGAAAACCCCAGCTCGAACTGGCGAAACAGTTCGGCTTTTCCTTCACTCCCAGCCCGGCCGGCGGGTGCCTCCTGACCGATGCAAACTTCAAGGAACGGCTGGGGGATTTCATCCGGATCGATCACGAACGCCCGTCGGAGGTCGCCCCCCTGATCCGGTTCGGGCGGCACTTCCGGTTCGGAGAAACATGGGTGATCGTGGGGAGAGATGCCCAGGACAATCAGAAACTGGAAGACCTGATCCGGGGACACGGCATGGGATTCCATCCGGAAGGGTTTTCGGGACCGGGAGTTTTCTTCCCGGAGCCCTGCCCCCCCGACATGGAAACGATCGCTTTCGGCGCTTTCCACGTTTTCGGGAAACGGGTTCCCGATGGACCCCTCTCCCTCCGGGCGATCATGGGCGACACCGATTATCCCGTGGAATTCCATGAAACGCGACCGGAATCCCCCTACCGGGATTCAGCCTACTGGGACACCCATTGGAGACACTGAAAACACTCTATTCCCGTCACGACCGGTCATATCATGACAACCGCTATGTCTACCCGGTCCTTTCCCGGCGGGCAGGCGGGATCTCGGTCGGGATCAACCTGAATCCGGACAAGGGATGCAATTTCGACTGCGTCTACTGCCAGGTGGACCGGACCCCCTCGGGAATGCGCGGTATCGACCCCCTCCACCGTCCCACCGGGATTCCGGTTCTCCTTGAAGAACTGAACCGTCTCGTGGAGGGAATCTCGTCCGGAAGACTGTTTTCCCGTTCCCCCTTCGAAGCGGTTCCGGAACATCTGAGAAAGATGGCCGATATCGCACTTTCGGGAGACGGAGAACCCACCATGGTTCCCGAATTTCTCCCTGTCCTGGACTCGCTCATGGATTTCCGGTCACATCGGACGGGGCGTTTCCGGATCCCGATCCGCCTGATCACGAACGGAACGGGACTCTTCCGGAGTTCGACGCGCCAGGCCGTGCGGGAACGTTTTTTTTCTGCCGGATCCTCCCAGTCTCCACAAGATGAGATCTGGTTCAAGATCGATGCCGCAGATCCGGAAAGTTTCAACCGGATCGACCGGAGTTCCATCCCCTTCGACCGATACTGGTCTTCCGTCACCGAAACGCTCCTGGAGCTTCCGGTCACCATCCAGACAATGGTCTGCGAGATCCGGGATCCGGAGGCCCCTTTCGACCCCTTGGGGGACTGGCGGATCGCGATGAAGGAAAACATACGGAAATTGCTGGAGCAAGGGGCCCAAATCCGGGAGTGGCATCTCTATACCGTCGCCCGGAGGACCCCGGACCCATCCGTTGTTCCGCTTTCTTCCGAACGCATGGAATGTCTTCGACAATCCTTCCAGGAAGGGATCGCTCTCCCGATCAGGATCTTCTCCTGACCCGACCGATAGAGTCTCGCCTTTTTCGGTCGACAAGCGAAAAGAAACAGGAGACGATTCATGAGCGATGTTACGGGAGTCCATTTGCACAGGGATCCAATGCAGAACCTGCCCGTTGACCTGAAACACAAACCGGCGGAAGGGTACTTTGCTCATCGAATCTCAAAAATCCAGGCCCCCCACTACACGAGAAAATTGCCCCGACACCAAAGCTCAGGCAAGGATCGACCGTTGAGAAGATCTGGTCGGCATGGGTTTTCAGGAACCGGCCGGAAATACACACTCCGCAGAATGATAGTTAATCCGGAAATATTTCTTTACGACTAATAAAATATCCGGTAATATTTATTACTGCATAAACAACTAACCGGATACAATAATGATCAGTATTTCCAAATGATAGAGACGATTAAATCCATCATCCTCGACTTCCGGGAAATCGCGATGAAGACCGGGGTTCCGCGACACCTGCACATCGAGGCCATTCACGGCAAGGCCGCCGTCTGTATCGGAGTGCGCCGGAGCGGAAAATCAACGTACCTGTTCCAGATCATCCAGCGTCTCCTGGTTGGAGGGGTCCCGCATGAAAACATCCTGTACCTGAACTTTTTCGACGACCGCCTCCACAACCTGCGCCAGGATAATCTCGGTCTGATTGCCGAAGCATATTACTCGCTCTACCCGGAGAAGAAAAACACCGAGACGGTCTACTGCTTCTTCGACGAGATTCAGGCGGCTCCCGGTTGGGAGCCATTTGTCGACCGCCTGATGAGAACCGAACAATGCGAGATCTATCTCACCGGCTCGTCTGCCGGGATGCTCTCGAAAGAAATTGCCACGCAGATGCGCGGGCGGGCATTGTCATGGGAAATGTTCCCGTTTTCGTTCAAGGAGTTTCTGGATTACAAAGGCATTGAGCACACAGGCGCTCTGTCGACAAAAAAACGGCTTCTGGTCCAGAAGGCCTTCGAAGGATACTGGGAAACCGGCGGATTCCCCGAGGTCGTCGGCCTTGATCGGCACATGAGGATCAAAACCCACCAGGAATACTTCCACACCATCCTGTTCAGGGATCTGATCGAACGGCACGACATCTCCCACCCGAAGGCCTTGACCGATCTGGCGTACTGGCTGATGGACAACATTTCCTCCCTCTATTCCGTCAACAGCCTCACGGGATACCTCCAGTCCCTCGGCCACAAAGTCCCCAAGTCGGCCGTATCAAATTACCTGGAATGGTTCGAAGACGCCTATTTCCTGTTTACGATCAGGATATTCGCTGCGTCGCTGGCGCGCAGCAATGCCAACCCGAAGAAAATATATTGCGTCGACCACGCCCTCGTCACATCGGTCTCGTCGGGGATTCTCGTCAATTCCGGACATCTTCTGGAAAACCTTGTGTTCACGGCTCTCCGGCGTCTTTATCCAAAGATTTATTACTATAAGACCGAAACCGGCAGGGAAGTTGATTTTATCGTCCCGAGACGTAACCGGGAAAAGAGACTGATCCAGGTGTGCGAAACGCTGGCAGAGCTCAAAACGAGAAAACGGGAGACTGCGGCGCTGGGCGAGGCGATGGCTGAACTGGGCATCCAGTCCGGAACAATCGTGACCAAAAACGAGAACGAGCGGATCGAGACCGGCAGCGGGACCATCGAAGCGATCCCGATATGGCGCTTCCTGCTCGACCTGACAACGCCGCCTGTCGAAGCGGAATAAGACAGACGAAAGAGACTCTTCGAAAACTTCTTGCAGGATCCACCGGAATCGGTCCGTCCGGTCAGATATTCAGGAGAATCAGGGATTCAGGGACCATCCGTCCCTTCAGAACCTGGATCGTGTCCTCGACCATTTCTTTCATCCCGCAGAGATAGACCACTGTCTGATGGAGAGGGTCTGCGGAACTCCGGAGTATCTCCTGGACGAAACCCGAGTGGCTGTCCCACGTTTCGTTGGGAAACGTGACCGCGATATGGACATCGGTTCCCTGTTGATGCCATTTGGCCATCTCTTCCCCAAAATAGATGTGATTCGGTGTCAAT
>DAIEST010000076.1 GCA_027346125.1 Leptospirillum sp.
GACATGTTCGGACTTGCCCTTGGGAAATCCTTTGCGGATCGCTCCGTCGACGAACTTGTCCCGCATCTTGGCCATCTCTTCCGGCTTTTTCTTCCCCATGGCCCGTCTGAGCAGATCGGCCTCTCCGAGAGAAAAGCCCGCCAGAACGTTCGCGATCTGCATCACCTGTTCCTGGTAGACGATCACCCCGTAGGTCTCCCGGAGCACGGGTTCGAGTTCCGGAAGCTCGTACTGGATTTCCCGGGGATTTTTCTTGCGCTTGATGAAATCGTCCACCATCCCGCTGTTGATGGGACCGGGGCGATAGAGGGCCAGAAGGGCGATCAGGTCTTCAAAGGTTTCCGGCTGCATCTTGACGATCAGGTCGGTCATTCCCCTGGATTCGAGCTGGAAGATTCCAAGGGATTTTCCTTCCGAAAGAAGCTTGTAGGTCTTGGGATCGTCGAGTGGAACAAGATCGATCGAAAAATCGGGCAGGTGCCTCCTGATGCGCTGTTCCGCGCCCTGGATGAGCGTAAGGGTGGTCAGCCCGAGGAAATCGAACTTGACCAGTCCCACTTTCTCCACGTCATCCTTGGTGAACTGGGTCACGATTTCCCCGTTGGCCCCTTTCATGAGGGGAACGTATTCCGTCAGGGGATTTTGGGAAATGACCACTCCGGCAGCGTGGATGGAACTATGCCGGGTAATCCCTTCCAGTTTTCTGGAGAGCGAAAAAAGTTCCTCGATACGCGAGTCTTTCTCCAGAAGGGCACGGAGGTCGGCGTTCTCTTTCAACGCCTTTTCAAGGGTCATCTCCAGGCTGTTCGGAATCATTTTGGCAACCTTGTCCACTTCGGCATAGCTCATGCCCAATACCCGGCCGACATCCCGGATCGATCCCTTGGCGCCCATCGTTCCGAAGGTGGCAATCATGGCAACCCGATCCATCCCGTACTTCTGGACCACGTACTGGATGACCTCACCCCGACGGTTCATGCAGAAGTCCACATCGATATCGGGAAGACTCACCCGTTCGGGGTTCAGGAACCGCTCGAAGAGAAGTCCGAACCGGATGGGATCGATATTGGTGATCCGGAGAGAATAGGCGACCAGGGAGCCCGCGGCCGATCCCCGGCCAGGGCCGACGGGAATCCCCATCTCCCGGGCTTTCTTGATAAAATCCCAGACGATCAGAAAATACCCTTCATACCCCATCTTCTGAATGACATTGATCTCCCGCTCCAGACGGTCGAGATAGGATTTCCGCTCGTCGGGCGTCAGGGAAAGCTCTTCGAAGCGGACCATCAGCCCCTCATGGCTGACCCGTACAAAGAGTTCCGGGACCGTCGAACTCCCCGGACCTTCCTCCTCCATCCTGTAGGGGGGCATATGGACGGCATTGAGATCGAGATCCAGATTGACCCGCCCGGCGATCTCAAGCGTGTTCAGGATCGCCTCCGGAAGCTCCTCGAACGACCGGACCATCTCCTGGGGGGTCTTCAGATAGAATTCATCGGACCCGAATTTCAGGCGGGCGGGGTCCTCCAGCGTCTTGCCGGTCTGGAGGCAAAGAAGAATATCGTGCGGGACCGAGTCTTCCCGGTCCAGATAATGGCAGTCGTTCGTCGCGACAAGAGGGATCGACATCTTGCGCGACAACTCGATGATCTCCCTGTTGGCGATACGCTGATCCTCGAGCCCGTTTCCCTGAATTTCCAGAAAATAGTTTTCCGGACCGAAAAGTTCCTTGAAAAGTCCTGCCGTGGCATAGGCCCGGTCTTCATCTCCCCGTGTGAGCATATAGGCAATCTGGCCCTTGAGACATCCGGACAAGGCGATGATTCCCTTCCTGTAGCGGGACAGGAGATCGAAATCAATTCTCGGACGATAATAAAATCCTTCCAGATGGGATAAAGAAACAATGCGGAGCAGGTTCTGGTATCCGACTGCATCCTGGGCGAGCAGAATCAGATGGAAGGAGGCATTGTTGATCTTCTTCCCCTGATGGGCGCCTTCCCCTGCAAAATAGATATCCTGACGCTCGAAGCGGGAACGGGGGGTGATGTAGACCTCACAGCCGATGATCGGCTTCACCCCATGTTTCTTCGCCGCCTGGTAGAACTCGATGGCCCCGAACAGGTTACCGTGGTCCGTCATCGCGATCGCCGGCATGTTGTATTCCTTGGCCTTCCGGATCAGGGGGTCGATCTTGTTGGCCCCGTCGAGAAGGCTGTATTGGGTATGAACATGCAGATGAACAAACTGGTCGATCGATGACATGGACGGATCCTTATAATCAGTTATGATGGGATCTGGCGTTTCCCCAGAAAAAGATTGCTAAAAATTCCAGGACTCGTATCGTACTTCCCGGAAATAATCCGATCCGATTTCAGAGAGGAATCGGGAAGGGTAGAGAAACTCCGATCGACCTCTCAGGACCGCGCTTTCCGGAACACAAAGGCAAAGGTCCCGACGGGCCCGGGTCACCGCCACATAAAAAAGCCGGCGCTCTTCTTCCAGGTCCGAAGGACGCCCTGTCGATTTTTCCGACGGGAAGACTCCTTCATTGAGGGAAAGGAGAAAAACCGTGTCCCACTCGAGTCCTTTGGCTTGATGGATCGTAGACAATACGACCCGGTCCGGCTCCGAAGCCCCGGCAAGCGCCATTTCCTCCAGGTTTTCGAGCAGCGTGATCTCGCCCAGGAAGCCCGGAAGATCGGACTGCTCGCCCAACTGTTCGGCAAAAGCGACCAGATCGGCTTCCCGGTCCTCAGGATCTTCCCTCAGGTCATAAAGATCCTTCCGGTATCCGGACTCCAGAATCTCCATCACCAATAGACCGATCGGCACATCCCCCTTCCGGTAAAGGTCCCGAAGGAGAACCAGACGGCTTCCCAGACGCCGGACGCCTTCCCGGGAGAGAGGGGGTGCCACCTTCAGGAAAGCGTCTTCGGTCATCGATTGAAAAACGTCTTCTGTTTTCGTCAGGGCGCCCAGGATTTTTTCCGTGGAACGGGCACCGATCCGCGGAACCATTTTCAGAAGCCGGGGAAGCGCCAGCGGATCGAGGGGATTTTCGAGCAGTCGCAAGTGTGCCAGGACATCCTTGATATGCGCCTGTTCGTAAAATCGAAGACCCGAGGTGACCGAGAACGGAATTTTCCGCCGGGCAAGCTCAAACTGGACGGAAAGACTCAGGAAGTGAGAACGATACAGAACCGCAATCTCCCCTGGCGGGATTCCCCGGTCAATCATCTGTTCCACAGTGGAACCAATGAAATGGGACTGGTCGGAATCGGAGTACAGGTTGATGCATTGAGGAAGATTTCCTTCTTCCGTCCGGAAAGGACGCAGTGTCTTTTCGATCCGCCGTTCGTTCGAAAGGATGATCCGGTTCGCCAGGTCCAGAATCGAGGGGGTGGAGCGATAGTTTGTCTCCAGACGGAATGTGCGGGCTTCCGGATAACGTTCCGAAAAAGTCAGGATGTTCTCGACATGGGCACCCCTGAACGAATAAATGCTCTGGCTGTCGTCTCCTACGACAAAGAGACTCCGGTGTTTTTCGGCCAGGAGGTCCAGAATCTTCGCCTGCAATGGATTGGTATCCTGATATTCGTCCACCAGAATGAAGCGGAAGCGGTTCTGGAGAAGTGTCAGGGTCTGGGCATCCGACTCGAGGATTTTCAGCCAAAGAAGAAGAAGATCGTCAAAGTCGACCAGCCGGGCGGCCCGCTTTCTCTCGTCGTACTCCCGGGCCACGACACTGACTTCTTCCAGAAAGGGGATCAGGGACGGAAAACGGTCAAAGACAAGATCTTCCGGAGAGACGCCAGAGTTCCGTGAAAGGCTGATCGCGTTCAGGAGGGTCGAGGCCGGCGGGAGTTCCTTTCTGGTTTTCTCCGGGTACTTTTCCAGAATCGATTTCAGAAGGTCCACCTGATCTTCCCGGTCGATCACGACAGGGGAGCCTGCAAGAGAAAGCCTGCCGCCAAACTCCCTGATCAGACGGTATCCGACATGATGGAACGTACCGCTCCAAAGAAGGGCCTGAGGTCCGGAAACCAGTTCGGAAAGCCGGCTCTGCATCACGCGGGAAGATTTTTTCGTGAATGTCAGCACAAGGATCCGGTGGGAAGGGACAGCGTTATGAAGAAGGTAGGCGACGCGGTGGGTCAGAACCCGGGTTTTCCCGGAGCCCGCTCCCGCCAGAACAAGAGATGGCCCGTCCGGAGCCGTCACAGCTTCCTGCTGTTCGGCATTGAGTCCTTCAATCGGTGAAGCCATCAAAACTTACTCCTCCATCCTTGCCACAGGATTTAGTTCGTTCGCGGAACATCCTCTGGCCCCAGTGCGACAAACGGAAATCGCAGGTGATATTTGTATCCACTACTGAGAGTTGGTATCATTCAAGAAGACACAAAACACAGGATACCAGTTGAAGGGAAAAACAAGATGATTTTACTCCTTTTGGAGTCTCTTGGATATGGACTGCTCCACGGTCTGCTGCCGGATGAGCACACTTGGCCCATTACATTCAGCTACGCAATCGGAAATGCCACGGGAAAGCAGGGAGTCCGTTCGGGCTTCTATTTTTCTTTGGCCTTTACGATCCAACGGGCCATTGCTTCCGAACTGGCCTACCTGTTTCTGGCGCCATGGTTGACGAAAGAGGCCCTCAATCCTGTCATTGACCTCGTCGTCGGTCTTGTGATGGCCATTGCAGGGGTGGTTGTCCTCAGAAAGAAAAAGTATCTTCACTTCCATCTTTTGGGGCATCACCACGAACAAACCGAGACAGTCGAACGGGATCCCTCCATCCTGTCCTTGCTTCGGCCATCCCACGAGCACTCCGATCCGGAGTCCATCCCGCCGAAATGGGCCATGATCCATGGGTTCATTGCAGGGTTCGGGTTCGGGCCATTCGCACTCTTCATTTACACGACAGCCGCTCCCCATATGTCTTCGCCCTGGACGGGATTCCTGCCGGGTCTCCTTTTCGGAATCGGGACAATGATCATGCTGATGCTCCTGGGCGGAATATTCGGATCGGCGATCCGGCTGACGAAACGGTTCAACGAGGAAGAGATCCGCGCGATCGGATTCAACACCGCAAGCTGGACACTCCTTCTGGGAGGCAGCGTCTTCGGAGTGGGAGGACTCTACGGACTGATCCAGGGGGTTTCCGGCCATCCCGTGGATATCGGCAATATTCTCGTCGCCACGATCATGATCGGAGTGGCACTTCCCGTTCTTGTGTATTCGACATGGAAAGTCGTGCATTGCCGAAAGAGCAACGCCAAACCATTGACTGAAGGATGAGTCCGGAAATCCGGGCGATTAAGCGGACTCAATAACGAGTTGCGCTTCGGCTTTCCTGTCGGCCTTCATTTGGAGAAGGCCACCGGTCAGTCCCGAAGGAAAAAATAGTCTTGACAGACTGGGGGAGAAAGCCTATAAGTAAAAGCCCGACGCGGAGACCCTGAAGGGAGGAAGCGGCGGGGGATTGACAAAGCCCTGCCGGGCGGATAGACTGGCAAGGTTGTTCGGAGCCGGAAACGGATTCGGGCAGACACAGGAAAGCGGATCATTGACAACTAAATAGGAGCAGCGACGATCGACGGGCCCGCAGAAACACGCTCTTCCCGCAAGGGGAGGGCAAAAGAGCAAATCTGGAGAGTTTGATCCTGGCTCAGAACGAACGCTGGCGGCGTGCCTAACACATGCAAGTCCGACGTGAAAGGGGAGCAATCC
>DAIEST010000097.1 GCA_027346125.1 Leptospirillum sp.
GGGGTTCGAATCCCTCCCGGGGAGCCAATTTCAAGCCATTCCATGAAAATCCCTTCCATGAATAAAGAGTTCTTCTCATTCCTCTTCCATGGCACAGAGATCGAAGCGATCGAATGTGAGCCTCAATCAAACAGATGGGGGTTTGGCTTTGCGCGGTTTTTCCCTGTACGGCTATTTTGCCAAGCGCAATCCCCGCCACCGTCAATCACCTGGCTCCCTATAATCTTTCCCCGCCCAATCCGGATCCTGAACCAGCATCCAGGCGATCAGGGCGTCCTCGATAATCTCCTTTTGTAGCTTGTTTCGGAAAATCTTCTGAAGACCGTCCAAAGCCCAAGCCGCCTGTCCCTTCAGCGTCACCCCGATCCCCTTTCCGAACCAATCTGTTGCGAAAACCTGGACAGGTCTTTCTCCTGACTGCCCTCCCCTGAACATTCAGGTTGACAGCCCGAAGAAGAATCCCGGAAAATCATCTGTGTCGCGTTTCCGAACGCTTCCCGATCCCTCATCCGGAAATTTCACCCCAGGTTATGCCCTGATCGGAAAGAGACTTGCTTCGCATCTGTCTCAAAATGGTTTTTCCGCAATGGCCCTGGCGTATCCAGTGTGCTGGGGAGAGCATCCATGCATGAAACAGAACGATTTCCCAAGGTGTCTTCGTCAAAAAACACGCTCTATCCTCCGATCAACCAGGAAGACCCACTCCCTCCTGGAAACAGCCTGGAGCCGGACTGTTCCGGGAGCCCTCCGCACTTTACGGGAGGGAGTCTTTCCTGTCGATGAAAACAAACGCCAGAACCTTCTCCGGTGACCTGCTCTTCTCGATCAAGACGTTCATCGCAGCCATCACCTCCCTCTACATTGCCTTCGCCTGGAATCTCTCTCAACCGTACTGGGCTCTTCTCACCGTCATGATTGTCGCCCAGCCCTATACAGGCATGGTCCGATCGAAAGCCCTCTACCGTTTTATGGGGACCTTCATCGGCGCCAGCGTCGCAGTCCTTCTTGTCCCGAATCTCGTCAATGTCCCCGAACTCCTCACCTTTTCCATGGCATTATGGATTGGTCTGTGCCTGTATCTTTCTCTCATCGACGGGACACCTCGAAGTTATGCCTTCATTCTTTCGGGATACACGACGGCATTGATCGGCTTTCCCAGCGTGGAACATCCCCAGCTGATCTTCTCGACCGCGGTGACAAGAGTCGAAGAGGTCTGCCTGGGAGTATTGTGTACCTTTGTCGTCAATGAACTCTTTTTTCCCCGTTCCTCCTCGGCTCTCTTCATGTCGAGGGTGGAGAGGTGGCTGGCCGATGTGGGAGAATGGGCCCGGGAAATCCTGACAGGAACCGCCACACCCTCCTCCATGGAAAAGAGGAGCCATCGCCTTTCCATTGAAATGGTCGGACTCGCCGCTCTCGGACTGTTTGCCTCCTACGATGCCAGAAATTCGAGGGAAGTGGAGGGAATGAACATCCTCAGAGCGGGAACCGGCACCTTTCTCCCTCTTCTGTCCGAAATCGCGCGTCATCTGGAGAAACTGCGCACCCATTCACCGGAAAGACTCCAGGAAATACAGCCCCTCTTAAATACCGTATCGGACTGGATCGGTCACTTTGGTTCACAGGAAAACCCTGTGCCGACATCTCTTCTCGAGGCCGTTCGGGACAAAAGCAGGCTCTCCCGGTCTGAGGTCAGCGAACCGGAAGCCTTGTCGGCAAGCCTGATGGACTTGATCGGGGATTTTCTGGAACGCTGGAGCGAGTGCCAGACTCTTCGTCTCGCGCTCCTTCAGGGAAAGGACGGAGATCTGCCGATCTCCTCCGCGTCCGTCACCCTTCACCATCGGGATCACATGCTGGCCGGTCTGTCCGCAATGGCCGCCATTCTGGCCGTTTCGCTCTGCTCCGCCTTCTGGATTCTCTCCCAGTGGCCGGAGGGAGCGATCGCAACGATGATGGCAGCTGTCGTCAGCTCGTTTTTCGCATTCATGGACGACCCGGCACCGGCTATCCTCCGGTTTTTGATCTACCTGAATGCCGGTTCGATCGTCGGAATTCTCTTCCTGTATACGCTTCTTCCCATGGCCCACGATTTTCTGGACCTGACTGTTCTCCTGTCCTTTATCCTGATCCCGGCGGGAATCTTTCTGGCCCGGCCCGAGAAGACCATCCAGGTTCTGGCCTTTTCCATCGGATTCGGGGGTCTGATCGCGCTGAGTTCGACCTACTCGGCCGATTTCGCCCGTACCCTGAATACGGCCATCTCCCAATCCTTCGGGGTCTTTCTGGCGGCGGGGATCACACGTCTGGTCCGGTCGGTCGGAGCGGACTGGAGCGTCAAGCGGATGGTCCGGGCAGACTGGAAGGATTTGGCCAGAATCGCGGCTGGACAATCGGACGGGTCTCCCATTCCAGACGGAACGGTCACGGCAAGGGTCGGAGTATCCGTTCGGATGATCGAGAGGACGAGCCAGCTGGCCATTCGCCTTCAGGCGCTCTCTCCCGGGGAACGCCGTCTGTTTTCCCCGAGTCTGCTGCATGTCGGCATGGCCCGTAAACTGATGGGACTCGTCTCCTCCCGGGACCATTTGCCGACTCAGGCGCAGGAAGCCGTCTCCTCCCTTCTGGGAGCCCTCTCCCGCTATTTCGGTATTTTCCACTCTCCCGGAGAAAAAACCCCGCTCTCTCTCGAAGAGTCTTTTGACAGAACAAGAACATCTCTCTGTAAATGGAGCAAGAGCCAGACAGTCCGGAACGCGCTCGTCCTTCTGGCCGGAATCCGCTGTCTCCTGCCCTTTCCGGCCGCCCGACAACACTCACCGCTCCAGACGGAAAAGAGTTCCTCTTGAAAGAAGTCAACTTTTTCGGGGTTTTTCTTTCGCCTCTCCTGATCTGGTCGCTTGCAGCCTTTTTGCTGGTTCTGGCCCTGCGGGCGGGACTTGCCTATTATGGGCTATACCGGTTCGTCTGGCATCGTTCCCTGTTCGATCTCTCGCTCTTTATCCTCATTCTGGCCCTGGTCGTCATGATCGTCATGGTCCCATAGGAGTTCCTCATGCCTCTGCCCGTACCGAATCACCTTTCCGTTTCCCGATGGCGGGGTGTCGCAATCACGACGATCGTCGCCCTTGCCGCGATCGTGGCAGCCCGATACCTCTGGAAATCCTACATGGAGTCCCCATGGACCCGTGATGGACGGGTGAGAGCCGATATCGTCTCTGTCGCACCGGATGTCGCCGGCCTGGTCCGGGAAGTCGATGTTCGGGACAACCAGACGGTCAAAAAGGGAACCGTTCTCTTCCGGATCGATCCGGACCGATTCCGGATCGCACTCAACATGGCCCAGGCCAAAGTTCTGGAACGATATGCAGAAATGATGGAATCCCGGCGTGAAGCCGGACGGTATGAACGGCTCTATTCCGGAGGAAACGCGTCGCATGAAAAAGCCGAAACACTCGGGGCGATCGCAGATGAAAGCAAAGCCCGATACCAGCAGGCATTGGTCAGCCTGTCTCTGGCCCAGCTCGATCTGACCCGCTCAAAGGTCGTCGCGACGGTCGACGGAACCGTGACCAACATGCATCTTCGCCCGGGAGACTTCGTGAAACGGGGACAGGGGGTCATCGCCCTGGTAGACGCGGACTCCTTCTATGTGGACGGTTATTTCGAGGAAACCAGGCTGCACTTCATTCATCCCGGCGATCCCGTCGAAATCCGTCTCATGGGCGACCCCAGGCCACTTTCGGGGCGGGTGGAAAGCATCGCCCGAAGCATTGAGGACAGAGAGCGCCATGACCGTCCCGGACGGGTTCCCGATGTCAATCCGACCTTCAGCTGGGTCCGCCTGGCCCAGCGGATTCCTGTGCGGATCCGGATCGATCGGTTGCCGTCGAATCTCCATCTGGTGGCGGGAGAAACGGCGACCGTCATCGACCGGGCCGGACAACGCCGGATTCCTTAATCCCCGCCAAGGATGAAGGAAAGGACCCGGAAACTGCCCTCCGGCTGAGGCTCTGGACATAAAAAAAGGGGAGCCTTTTCAGGGGCTCCCCTTTTCGCGTTCAGGAACGTCGGTCGCCTGCAGTGACCTTCTAGAATACGAAGGTGGCCCCGAACTCGATGGGCATGTAGAACATGGAGTTTCCATTGCCATTAGCTAATCCTGAACCTTTTCCACCAGTAACGACATCGCCACCAACTTGGCTCAACGCCCCCCCTGTATTGCTCAGGTAGGCCATCCGGATATTGGCGAAGAGATCGATCCCGGATAAAGCGTCCGAGATTTTGGCGAGAGGGGTGACCACCCCCACCCCGAAATCCGCATAAAGCGGCATGGACTGCCCATAGAGGCTGACCGCCGGACCGGCATCGAGGAAGATTTGGGGATTGAGCAGGGCTTTTCCGCCGGTGACGTCATAAACCCCTCCCAGCGTGATCGGGATGATCGGTGTTCCCGCCTGAAAACCTTGGAGAGCACCGCTTACAGTTGTCCCTCCACCGAATCCGAAGGACTCGATCTCGATCGAGGCGGTCAAGGCGAAGTTGGAGGTAATCCAGTGGGTCGCGGTGACCCCGCCGCCATAGCCGCCGTTCAGGAAGCTGTTGTCGAAGGTGTCCATCCAGGCGAAGTTGGCCGAAAGGGAGGTGGATTTGGGAACATTTCCCTGGAACGGATCGGACGGAAGCTGGGCCGCGTTCTGCATTGCCGCCTGCTGCATTGCCATCATCTGGCCCTGGATCGTCCCGTTCAGAGGAGAAGCATTCTGGGAAACAACGGGAGCCGGAGAAGAGATGGCCGAAGGATCCTGAGCCGAAGCGTTATGGGCCAGAAAGAGTCCGGAGGCCAGAAGCACGGCGAGGCTCGCCCCGAATCCCCGGACAGACAGACGGGATGGGATGGAAAGAGAAGATTTCCGGGAGGATTTCAAATAGCCCATGGCACGCTCCTTGATGAGGATAGAATGAGAATC
>DAIEST010000109.1 GCA_027346125.1 Leptospirillum sp.
AAGGGAAATTCTTTGGGATGCGTACCAGTCTTCCGTCTTGAGAAGCAAGTTGTTCGTTGTTTTCCGACCGGTGAGAAGGTCCACCAGAAGGACACGATTGTATGCCGTGCCCGGCTCATCCCCGAAGACCGTGACGTCCCAAGGATCTCTGAATGTTGGTGTGCGCTGGGTCCATGCATCGAGAACCGCATCCGCAGCCATTCCATTTCCAATGATGACGAGTTTCACGGAATGATCATCCTTTCTAGGTGAGTTCAGCCTCCGAATACCACTTCCATAGGAACGCGTCTACCCGAACGGGATCCGTCCGGGATGTCCGGGACTCTTTCGGGAAGTTCCTGAAGCGGAGCTGCCCAGGATTGCCAGGATTTTTTCTTGAAGGCGATCCCCCCTGCTCCGAGAAGGGCAATGCTTCCCAGAAGAACGAAGCCGGCCCCGTCGGTGTGGAAGAATCCGCGGAACGCTCCCAGAAAAACCGAGAAGCAGAATCCTCCCAGCCCTCCGGCAGCTCCCACGATTCCGGAGACGATCCCGATCCGCGCCGGAAAGCGCTGGGGAACCAGCTGGAAGACAGCTCCGTTGCTCATGCCGAGAGCAAGAACTCCCACGGCAACCAGGGGGATGGCCAAAGAAAGGGGAGGGAGAAGTCCACCGAAAAGCACGAACACAAAGGACGAAAGGAGGAAAAGCAGCGACAGGACGCGAAACCCTCCGAAACGATCGGATAAATAGCCTCCGACCGGGCGGAAGAAGCTTCCCGCCAAGGTCCCTACGGCGGTCAGTTTTCCGGCAGTGAGTGCGCTGGTGCCGTAGTGGTCGTGATAAAGGATCCCCAGAGAACTCGTCAGTCCCACGAACCCGCCGAAGGTGATGCTGTAGAAGAAACAAAACCACCAGAGGTCATGGTTTCCCAGGAGTTCGAGATAGGGTCGAACCCCTTGAGGAGCGGGGGATCCGGGAGATTCCTTCGACAGGACGGCGAAGAGTATCCAGACCAGAAGAACCGGAAGAATCGCAAGCCCGAACACTCCATGCCATCCAAATCCGTAGGTCACTGCCAGCGTGGGAGCCAGGAAAATGGCGAACAGCGTGCCGCTGTTCCCGGCCCCTGCAATTCCAAGGGCGATCCCCTGGCTTTCTGGTGGATACCATCGGCTCACCAGCGGAAGGGCCACGGCAAAACTCGCTCCGGCGATTCCAAGAAGAAGACCGATGGCAAGCATTTGGGGGAAGGTCTTGCCGCCCAGCCATCCCCATCCCAAAGGGACGAGTGTCAGAAAAAGACATGCCAGCCCCACCTTCCGGGGACCGAAATGGTCCGACAGGAGGCCCAGAACGATCCGAAAGACGGCACCGCCGAGGAGGGGAATCGCCACTAGGACCCCTTTCTGGAAGGGGGTCAGATGAAGGTCCTGGGCGATCAGGACGCCGAGGGCTCCGATCAGCATCCAGATCATGAAGCTTACGTCGAAATACACGAAGGCCGAGAAGAGCGTCTTCGGATGACCTGCCCGGAGAGAGTGAATAACGGTTGTACCGTCAGCGGTCTTCATGGACGGCTTCTCCCGTGCGGATCGTGTGCGATTCGAGAAGGTCCTGGACGAAGATCTTTCCGTCTCCGGGGTGTCCGGTATGGGCGGATCTTTCAATGCACTGGATCGCGACGGGAAGCTCCCGGTCGGAAACGGCGAGAAGGAGCATGAGCTTCGAGAGCATGTCGTAGTTGACGTCTCCAACCTGGATGCCCTGTTGTCTACCGCGGCCGACGACCGGGACCTTCGTGATCCCGTAGAGTCCAGCGGCTTCCAGACTTTCCATAACTTCGGTTTCCCGCTCCGTGCGGACAATGGCCCGAATCAGTTTCAAATCGCGTCTCCTCCCGTGTCTCCGGTGCTGATCCGGAGGGCGGTTCCAATCCGGACGACAAAGATCTTGCCGTCCCCGAACTGTCCGGATTTCCCGCTCTGGTTGGCTTTAATGATCACGGAAACCGCTTCTTTGACCCTGGTTTCCTGGACCACAATCATGAACATCTGGCGGGGAAGGAAACGAATGGCAGCCTCCTGTGCCGTCTCACCCTTGAATTTGAGACCTTTCTGGCGTCCCCGTCCCAGAACACCATAAGTGGAGTAGGCAAGCAGACCTGCTGTCTCGAGGGCATTTTGTGTGGCCAACCGGCGTTCCGGTCGGACGATGGCCAAGATCTCGCAAAGAGGTTCGTTGTCCCCTTCCTCCCATTTCGCTCCTTCCCGGGGCCAAGCTTCCGCCGAGACTGGAAGAGCGGGAGAGGGGGGTCGGGAAGGTGCAGCCACCGCTACAGGAGCCGGAGCCATCTCCTCTCCGGGGGGAGGGGGATCTCCGGCCCTCCCCTCCGGAACCACGATCCCTAGACGCTTTTTCCATTCCTCGTTCAATTGGCCGCTGGGGCTTTGCCCCAGAAGACGCTTGATGCCCATAGGATCGTTCCGGAATGCTCGGATGGCTCCCACCCACTTCACGCTCTTGTATCCCTGCAGGAAAGGAACGACCAAGCGAAGCGGCCCCCCGTGGGCTTCGGGTAGGGGTTTTCCGTTGAGCCCGTATGCGAGGAGCACGCGGGGGTCGCGCGCTTCGTCGAACGAAAGAGTCTCGAAATAGACCCCGTCCCGGGAATAGATCCCGAAATACCCTTGGGGATGGGTCCGTATGCGGAGGTGGTTGATCAGGTCGATCAGGCGAATACCCTCCCACTGGACAGGTTCGTACCAGTTGAAGATCTGGCAGACGAACGGAACGTCCAGTCGGACCCGGGGAAGGGAGGAAAGCGAACTCCAGGGAATGAGCCGGGGGTGTTCTTCCATGCCGCACACGTCGAGACGGACATCTGCGAGTGAAAGGGCAGGGGGAATGGGGTACAGGCAAAGCACCGGCAAAGGATCGGATTCGAAGTCGATCCGGAAAAACTTGTCTGCGAACTTCGGAGGGATGATGCCTTCTCGTTTCATGAGCGGTCTCCAGGGGTATCCGCTGAGGGGGATCGGGGGTCCGCCTCCATCTCGTGCCTTGTGATCGTGAAAGCAATATGGGTGCCAATCTATTGTCATTTATTCAAGGAAACTTACACCTCCAAGGAAAAAGAAATAAGACAAATTTGTCCATTTTTTAGTTTACGTGAAGACAATTTTGTATTAGATAAAGCAAAAAAGAATGGCGCGGGAGAAGGTCCCGAACCTCTGCGGAGAGGTCTTTTTGCTGTGCCGGAGAAAGAGCGGCATTGCCGGGAAAAGACAACGGAAATGGCCTTCCAGTGTCATTCTGGAGACGGCAGTCTGGATTTTGTCTGGAGATACAAAAAGTCGGAGAAAGATCTCCTTGGTAGAGTTCTTTTTAACCAGTCCGGGCAGTCCTTAATAATCCATTTTCCGAGCGATTCCTGATCCGGTGGCATCAGAGTTGCTCCGGACATTTTCTGAAGCCTTGTCTCCTTCCCGGTGTCCGGAAATCCTGAAAGATTGATGAAAACATGAAGGAGATGATGATGAGAGGAAAGTGGAAACTTCGATCCCTGATGATCGGTTGTCTGGCTCAGGGGTGCTTAGCTGTCGGGTTTCCGGCATGGGCCGCCTCACCGGGGCCGGCCTCCACGGGTTCCGTTGCTTCGGGACAGACTTCCTCCTCCCCGGCGGACGATACCGATACAATGTACAAGTCCGAGGTTCACCGCTCCTTTCTGAACCTCATTCCCGATGCGCCTCCCCCCGGATATGCCACCATGGTCAGTCGTTGGCTGGTCATGGTCTACGGGATCCTCCAGCTGGACGCGATCTACGATTCCACAAACTCCTTCAACAACTGGCCTTTCAATTCGGGGGCTGCAAACAGTCACACAGTCGAGACGAACGCCCTTCCCCCCACGACGAATCCCAGCCTCGGGCAGACGGTGGATCGTCCTGCCTTCGGATTCGATGCTAACAATTCGAGGCTCGGGTTCGCCATTTCTTCTCCAAGCTACGAAGGATATAAAATTCGGGGACTTCTAGAGATGGATTTCCTGAATACTCCGGGAGAATGCCAATACGGAGGAGGGTTCCCATGCGGAAACAATTCGGGTCCGGGACTCTTCCAGTTTCCCGTTCCCCGCATCCGACTGGCCTTCGCGGATATCTCAAACAACGTCTGGGGCAACCTTCTGATAGGCCAGTACTGGTCACTCTTCGGTTGGCGACCTTACTATATGTACAACTCCCTCCAGATCGTCTCCGGTCCTGGATCTCCCACAGCCTGGTTTCCCCAAATGCGCTACTACCATATCTTTTCTTTCACACATGGAAACAAATCGGAGGCCGCGGTAGCGGTGATGATGCCGCCTTCCGAAAGCTTTGGCATGCCTGCTTTCGTGGAAGGACTGAAGTGGGTCAACACACACTGGATGGGGGAGGACACCCTAGGCAACAGCGCCAAGGGGCCTTCGCCCCTCTCGATCGGATTTTCCGATGTGCAAACGACTTACAACGGCTCCTTTATTCCGGTGGCCGGAGGACCTACCCAGACCTTTCACAAGATCACTTCCGCTTATGCAGTGGATCTTCTTTTGCCCATCATCCCCATTCGCAACGACTCTCCTGGGAACAACCTGACCCTTGCCGCGGAATACACCTACGGTCAGGGAGATGCTTGGCTTTTTCCCAATCTTACCTTCGGACTTGGGTCGTATGCGGGCACCGCCGGACCGGCGGGAGTTCCGAGTCCCGGACTCATTCCGGCCGGAAACGGGGTCATTCAGGGAAATGCTTTCGTTCCCCTGAACCTCGAGACCTTTTACCTGAATCTGCAGTATTACTTTCCCGACGAGGCAAAAACCTGGATCTCCTTCGGCGTTGCCGGAGATGTCGGGACAAACCTCCAGGCTCTGGCGAACGGAATCGGACCGCAGAAACTGGGAGGGGGAGTGTCGAGCAATGGTCTTTACAAATATCTGGCGCCCTGGACGCGCAATACATACTCTTTCGTGAATATCTCTCACGATTTGACCCCCGCCGTTCGGGTCAGTATGGAATACGGCGTGTACAACACGCTTTATACGACGGGCGTAAATGCGGACGACCAGAGGATCATGATGTCCTGGTTCTATTTCTTCTGAAGTCAGGGCGAGGATGTTCTGTTTGTCAAATGAATACCTGATCACCCATGCTCCTCCGCCATCTTTGGCAGGCGGGAGGTAGGTGTTTGTGGGGCCATGCGCAAATGGTGGTCCAGGAGAAGCCCCGGCCCCGGGTCAGACGGGGCCGGAAGGGATGTCCCTCTTTCGTGTACTGGACTTCCGACAGAAAGGCTGTAGAGGACCGTTTTTCCTCTTCTTGTTTCGAGTTGCCCTGACCATAATCCAGAATCCTCCGGGATTATTCATGTTCTTTGGGTATATGTCGCTGTAGAGTTCGTGTCCGGTCAAGAAAATACGGAAAAGATCCTCGTCAGACT
>DAIEST010000121.1 GCA_027346125.1 Leptospirillum sp.
AAAAAGGTCCAGACGGAAGGATCCTTTCTGAATCATTCCCTCCAGATTCCGGTTTGTGGCAGAGATGATCCGGACGTTCGGAAAAATGCTCTTCTCTCCCCCCACCCGCTCGAATCCTCCCTTCTCGATGACACGAAGAAGCTTGACCTGAAGGAGCGGGGGAAGTTCCCCGATTTCGTCGAGAAAAATGGTACCGCCATCGGCCAGTTCGAACTTTCCTTTCTGGAGAGCATGGGCACCCGTAAACGCCCCTTTCTCATGACCGAAGAAGATGGATTCCATCAGATTTTCCGGGATGGCCCCACAGTTGACGACCACGAAAGGACCTTCGCTTCGGCGAGAGCGCTCCACAATCAGACGGGCTGCAACCTCCTTGCCCGTTCCTGATTCTCCCGTGATGAGAACGGGCAGATCCACCGAGGCAAAACGGGCAATCTGTTCCCGGATTTGTCTCATCAGCGGATGATTCCCGACCAGTTCTCCTTTTGCAAGTCCGAGTTCCTCCCTGAGAACTCCGTTTGCCGCCATCAGGGCCAGGTGCGATTCCACTTTCTCCATCCGGAGACTCAGGAAGGAAAAGGAAAATGGCTTTTCGAGGAAATCGAACGCCCCCGCCTTCAACGTGTCAACCGCCTGATCGATCCGTCCAAAGGCTGTCATCATCATCACCAGAACCCTTGGCCAGTCTTTCCGTATTCGATGAAGGACATCGATACCGTTTTCCCTTCCCAGCCGAATGTCGAGCAGGACAAGATCCCATTCGATCGCATCCAGAAGATCATAGGCCTTGAGGGAATTCTTCACTCCCTTCGATTCATGCCCGTGACGGACAAGATAAGGGATCAGAAGATCCAGAAGGGGTTCTTCGTCATCGATCACCAGAATTTTCATGGAAGGCCACCACATTTAAAAATTGACAGCATGAAAAGTGGATTCCTATGATTAACAGTTGACCTTCAATCGGCCCCGGACAAATATTCACCGAACCAACCCATCCATATCCCGAAGGAGCGCTTATGTCCAGCTACCAAGATACCCGGCAAGCACACAGCATTGTCGGGGTTCACATCCCACCGGTTTCCAGGCCTGTCGTTTTTGTGGAAGGAGAAGACCGGATCACTTTCCTCCAGGGGATCATGAGCCAGGACATTACCCGGCAGGACCCGTGGAGCATTTTCTATTCCCTGTTCCTCAACCCCAAGGCACGCATCCTGTTCGATGCCTGGTGCTCCATCCATCCCGAAGGCGTCGGCCTGTTCCCTGCTCCCGGCACAATGGAACCTTTCATGGACCACCTGAAAAAATATCTGTTCTTCCGGACAAAAGCCAGGATCCACAACCGCTCGGAAGAATTCCGGGAAATCCGGCTTGTCGGTCCGGAAACCATTACCATCCTGTTGCCCCTGCTGGATCCGGCCATGTCGGGATCCGCGGTCCGTTCGTTGAAAAACGGCGGGTTTGCCATGATTCATCCGCCGACATTCCAGCTGGACATGAATGTCGGTCCCCAGGCCGACATTCTGGTTCCCTCCGACCAGTTCGACACGGTCTCCCGGCAGATCGAATCTGCCGTCGAAAGTGCGGGAGGCACAATCCTTGACGGAAAGGGGTACATGAATTACCTCACCGAGAAAGGGATTCCTCTCTTTCCGACCGAGATCAACGAGTCCCACTTTCCGGCGGAAGCCGGTCTGGACACGATCGGCGTTTCATACAACAAAGGCTGTTACGTGGGACAGGAACCCGTCACCCGTCTCCGGTTCCAGGGTCATCTGAACCGGCGGCTGTCGGGGTTTGTCCTGTCTTCCCCGCTCTCCAGTCCCGATCCGCTCCCTCTCACATTCCTGAACCCGGAAGACGGGAGCGAAGCCGGCATCCTGACCCGCACAGCCTACTCTCCCGTTCTCAAACAGGAGATCGGTCTCGGTTACCTGAAGAAAGCGTTCTGGGACGGAGAAGGCCAGCACGAATTCCTTCTCTCCGATGCACAAAGGCTCAGGAGCGCTCCGCTTCCGTTCGTTTAAACCCCGGATTGGCCGGCATTCCGGTCGGAACGGGCCTTCAGCCTGTCCGCAATCTGGTGGAACAGGACAAACAGGATCGGTACCTGGAACAAGGTCAGAACGGTCATCACCATGAGACCGCCGATCACCGCACGGGCCAGGGGCTCTTCGGGCCCGGAACCTTCGCCCATTCCGACGGCCGTGGGAATCATGGCCAGGACCGTCCCCACGGCCGTCATCAGGATAGGACGGAGTCTGGTCGCCCCGGCTTCGACGACAGCCCGCACAAGAGGAGCCCCCTTTTCCCGAAGGCGGATCGCAAATTCGACCAGAAGAACCGAATTCGAGACCCCGATCCCGATATCCATGATGATCCCGATCATGGACTCCACATTGAACCCGGATCCGGTCAGGTAAAGCATGGCCACGACACCGATCAGTCCAAACGGAACGGAGAGCATGATGATGAAGGGATCCAGAAAAGACTGGAACTGGGCGACCAACGCCAGATAAACCAGCGCCATGGCGAGAAGAACGGCAATTCCCATGGAACCGAACGAACGGTGCATGCTGGCCAGCATGCCGGTTTCCTTCCACGAATATCCCTCCGGAAGGGAATAACCTTTCATGATGCCTTCAATCTTCGCTCCGACCCCCCCCATCGAAACGCCCCGCGCATGCCGGATATTAACGAGGACATCCACAACCCGCTGCACATTGTAGTGAAAGATCGCAGGAGGAATCGTAATGCGCCTGATGGATGCGATATCCCTCAGGTAGATCGGAGGAGACGCGGCTTTCGAAGCTGTCACGTCGGAACTTCCCAGCGGCCGGATCAGAATGTTGTCGAGAGCGTCCATACTGTTGATCCGATCCTCCGGATACTGTGCCGTCAGAAAATAAGGGTTGCCCGACGCCGGATCGACCCAGAAGTTCTCCCCGATCGCAGCGTCTGTCACAAGACTCGTGATGACCTGGCGCTCGACATCCAGTTCCGAAACCCCCAGAAAGGCTGCCTTGTCCCGGTCCACCTTGATGTACATGGACGGATAGTGGAAATTCTGCTTGACGCGCACATCCAGTGTTCCCGGAATCTGCTTGATCCGATCCCGGATATCCTTGGAAATCTCGCCCAGTTTGCCATATGACGGACCCATGATCTGGATATCGATGGGAGCTTCCCCGGATCCGGATAACACTTGTGTAATGATGGAAGACGATTCGAAATCGAACTCGATGTTCGGGAACTGGCGGGCCAGATAGGTTCTGAGCTTTTCCTCCCAGACCCAGACCGAATGCTTGCGGTTGGTACTCGGACTCATCTGGACCAGGATGAATGCCATATGGGCCCAGAGGTTTGTCGTGTACATCGAAGCCCATCCCGGACGAACGCCTTCGTTCGCCACGACGGTAACGATATCTTTTTTCGGGATGACCCGGCGGATCGCCGAATCGATCCGGGTCATGTAGGCATCCGTCAATTCGATCCGGGACCCCACGGGAAGACGTACGGAAATGATGAACGCTCCCGTGTCGTCCGGCGGAAAGTATTCGGATCCGATCTGGCTCACCAGGAAGAATGAGCACAGGAAAGCCAGCCCCAACAACAGTGAAAATATCCGGCGCCTTGCAAGGGCATTCAGGAGAATCTCCCTGTATCCGTTGCGAAAACGGCCGAATGCCTGGTTGAACCGGTGGACGCTCCGCAGGAACAGCGTATCGTGTCCTCCATAATAAGCTTCCGGCTTCATGAACCAGCGGGAGAGCACTGGAACCAGCGTCATGGAGACAAAGTAGGACGCCAGCATCGAGAAGGCCACGGCGGCCGCAAGCGGCGTAAAGAGGAATTTCCCCTTCCCCACCAGGAAAAGGACCGGCGAGAAAACGATCATGGTCGCAATGGTCGAGGCCAGAACCGGCATCGCCACCTCT